>JAJZUH010000097.1 GCA_021847165.1 Pseudomonadota bacterium | reverse complement strand
CCTTAACAACACACTGAATAAGCCCGGTTGTAAGCTGAATCGCCCCCGAACGACTAGACACTTTCGTCTGCTATGTCGGGGAAAATGGACAAATCGTACAGGGATCTAAAACTTCCGCTTTGGCCGAGTTGGAGACGTTTGTGGAACCTGCCATCCACTCGTCACTCAGTGCCGATGCATATGCGGCTGAACCGGCATCCCATTCATATACAGTTTGACATCACCTTCCTGTGCACCCTATAGTCGCAAAAGAACGAACGTTCTGTTTGGTCGAGAGTAGGGGAGGCGCTGGCAAAACTGCCGGCGGGGCAGGATCGGGTGAAACATAAAGTAGCAAAAGGGCGTGGTGCGACGCTGCAGATCGAGGGGCGCTTCGAGCAAGTGGCGCGCGAGCGTGTCGATGATGGCTGGGGTGCGGCGGATGAGGAGTTGCCGCCCTTCAGGACGACCGTGACGGCAGAAAAGGCGAAAAGCGTGATCCAGCGCCACGCTTCGCCGGACCTGCCGTTCGATCATTCGCTCAACGCTTATCGCGGATGCGAGCATGGCTGCATCTATTGTTATGCGCGGCCTTCGCATGCCTATCTGAATCTTTCGCCGGGACTGGATTTCGAGACGAAACTGTTTGCCAAGCCGGAGGCGGCAACGCTGCTGCGCGCGGAGCTGGCGAAACCCGCTTATCGATGTTCACCCATCGCGCTCGGATCCAACACCGACCCCTACCAGCCGATCGAACGCGAATGGAAGATCACGCGGCAGATCCTGGCGGTGCTGGCGGAGTGCAGGCATCCGCTGTCCATCGTCACCAAGTCGGCGCTGGTCGAGCGCGACATCGACCTGCTGGCGCAGTTGGCGCGCGAGGATCTGGTGCAGGTGTTCATTTCTGTCACGACGCTGGATGCCGAGCTGGCGCGCAAGCTGGAGCCGCGCGCTGCTTCGCCGCGCCGTCGGCTGCAGGCCATCCAACGGCTGAACGAGGCGGGGGTGCCGTGCGGGGTGATGGTTGCGCCGGTGATTCCCTTCCTCACCGACGCGGAGCTGGAGAGCGTGCTGCAGGCGGCATACGAGCACGGTGCGCGCACAACGGCATATACCTTGTTGCGGTTGCCCTACGAGTTGAAAGACCTGTTCAAGGATTGGCTTGCCGTGCATTACCCGCTGAAGGCGGAGCATGTGATGGGCCGTTTGCGCGAAATGCGCGGCGGGCGCGAGAACGATCCCGAGTTCGGTTCGCGCTTCAGCGGCCAGGGCCTGTTTGCGCAGCTGTTGTCCAGACGTTTTCACCTTGCGTGCGAACGCCTGGGCTTCAATCGCGAGCCTGTGCTGCTCGATACGTCGAGATTCATCAGGCCGAGTGCGAGCGGGCAGCAGAGCCTGTTCTAGCCAGGATAGGTGGGCATCATTCGGGCAGGTTGATCGCATCGGCCAGCGTGATGGCCGTTATCAAGGGCATGCTGCTTTCCATCAGCCGGCAGAAAATCTCGACCAATCGGGCATGTGCTTTTTTCATTTTGCTTCCTGGCAAGGCAGTTCCTTCAGCGCTTTCCCCGGTTTGAAGTGCGGATGGTATTTGGCGGAGATGGCGATTTTTTCCCCTGTCTTCGGGTTGCGTCCGTTGCGCGGCTTGCGGTAATTCAGGCCGAAGCTGCCAAAGCCGCGCACCTCCACCCGGTTGCCTTTGGCGATGGTCGTTGCCAATTGCTCGATGATGATGCGCACCCCCAGCTCGACATCTTTCGCTTGCAGGTTCGGGCTTTGCTCGGCCAGTTTGATGATCAGATCGCTGCGATTCATGAACGGGTCCTTTGTCCGATGAAAAACGGGCATCCCGGAGGATGCCCAAAGGTGGGAAGAGACACATGAAAGTCGCAGAGAGCCTATCCATGCAACTTTCAATCAGGGAGTGAGCAAGCAGCATGCCAGATCAGGCAGTGCTATTTTTCAACAGCTTAGCCGGGGAGTGGCGTTGCGATATGCGGAGTGCTGCACCAACAAGCGGCCCGATGCACTGCATTGGTGAGCGAGGGCGGGAGAGAGATGGTCACTGTTCCAGCCGGCGCTTGCTGTCGAGGTGGCGCTGCAAACCGTGCACCAGATTCTGCGTGAGCTGCGCCTGCAGTTCTTCTATCGGGATGGTGATGCCGAGCTCGATGCATTGCGTGACGCGCAATCCTTCGTAGCCGCAGGGGTTGATGTTGTCGAACGGCGACAGGTCCATGTCCACATTGAGCGACAGGCCGTGATAGCTGCAGCCATGCTTGATCTTGAGGCCCAGCGCGGCGATCTTGGCGTCGCCGACATATACGCCGGGCGCGTCTTCGCGGCCTTCTGCCGCGACGCCGTATTCGGCCAGCAGGTCGATGACGGCCCGTTCCATCAGGCGGACCAGTTCGCGCACGTTGATCTTCCACCGGTGCAGGTCGAGCAGCAGGTAGGCGACGATCTGGCCGGGACCGTGATAGGTGATCTGCCCGCCGCGGTCGATCTTCACCACGGGGATGCCGGCCGAGTTGAGCAGGTGTTCCGGTTTGCCTGCCTGGCCCTGGGTGTAGGTGGGCGGGTGCTGCAACAGCCAGATCTCGTCCACGGTATCGGCGGTGCGTTCGGCGGTGAACTGCTGCATGGCGCGCCAGGTCGGTTCGTACTCGACCTGGCCCAGTGCCTTGATGTGTATGGCGGGATGTTGCATGGCTCTATCCTTCGCTGTGTCCAGCCGGGGGCCGGGTCGTCAGAGCACCATTTTAACCATCGGATGCGCGGTCAGGTCGCGGTACAGGTTGTCGAGCTGTTCGCGCGAGGTGGCCCGGATGGTGCAGGTGAGGCTGAGATATTTCGCATTGCTGCTGCTGCGCATCTCGATGGTGGCGCTGTCGAAATCCGGCGCGTGCGCCAGCACCACTTTGGCGATGGCCTGGGCAAAATCCGGCTGCGTCGCGCCGAAGATCTTGAGCGGGAAATCGCAGGGGTATTCGATGAGGGAATCTTTGGGGTCGATCATTTGCGCATCACTTCGCGTTTGAAGGTCTGATAGAGCGGATGGAGTTTGGCGAACATCGCGCCGGGCTTGCCGTTGCCTACCGGTTTGCCGTCGAGCTGGGTGATGGGGAGCACTTCCTTGGTGCTGGAGGTCAGCAGCAGTTCGTCGGCGCCCAGCACTTCCGCCTTGGTCACGCGGCGCACCTCGTACGGGATGCCGTTGGCTGCGGCGAGTTCGAGAATGACGTCGTAGGTGATGCCGGGCAGCATGAGGTTGTCCTTGGGCGGTGCCAGCAGTTTGCCGTTCTTCACCACGAAGATGTTGCTCGCCGCGCCTTCGGTGAGGAAGGCATCGTCGCGGATCAGGATGGCCTCGGCGCAGCCCGCTTCGACGGCTGCCTGGCGCAGCAGCACGTTGGGCAGCAGCGCGATGGCCTTGATGTCGCAACGCAGCCAGCGGTTGTCGGCGACCGTGATGCAGGCGATGCCGCTTTGCAGCAGTTCGGCCGGCGGTGTGGTGAGCGGGTTGCTCAGCAGGAAGACGGTGGGCGGCACGGGCGGATTCGGGAAGGCATGGTCGCGTTTGGCGACGCCGCGCGTGATGTGCAGGTAAAGGTATTGGTCTTGATTGCGGCCATCCTGGGCGTTGCGTTCGATGAGTTCGCTGAGGATGGCGGTCCACTCACGCTCGCTGTGCGGGTTCTTCAGCTTGATGCCGTCCAGGCTGTGCTGCAGGCGTTGCAGGTGTTCCGCCAGGCGGAAGGGGCGGCGCGAATACACCGGGATGACTTCGTACACGCCGTCGCCGAAGATGAAGCCGCGATCGAGCACCGATATCCTGGCTTCCTCGATCGGCATGAAAGCGCCATTCAGATAGATGGTCATGCGGCTCTCCCTGTAGGTTCACTGTGCGGGCGGATCGCGGCACCGCGCTGGTTCATTCCTTGCACTTCAGCCTGCAACCATGCACGCGCAACCCTGGCCCGATTACTGGAACAGCAGGCGGATATTGTCGATGCCGCGCGAGAATACGTTTGCCAATGGTATATCGTCCAGCGCAACCACGGGAAGATCCAGATAAGGTTTGCCGTCGAGGCTGAGGTGCAGCGTGCCGATCTGCTGGCCGCGGTCGATCGGGGCCAGCAGCGGCTGCCGGGTTTCCAGCGTCGCCTTGAGCGCGTTGCGCTGGCCTTTGGGGATGGTGAGGTAGCGGTCGGCGCTGAAGCCGATGTCGAGCTGGTTGGATGTGCCTTTCCAGATGTGCTTGGCGCTGACGGCCTGATCCCGCGAATAGAGCCTGATGGTTTCGAAATCCTGGAAGCCGTAGTTCAGCAGCCGCTGGCTTTCGCTGCTGCGCAATTTATCGGTGGCGGCGCCGATGACGACCGAGATCAGGCGGTGGTCATCGCGCCTGGCGGAAGCAACCTGGTCGAATTCTTCCGCTTCGTTGTTGCTCGCCGCCAGGCCGTCCACGAACGGGTCGAGCCAGAGCAGGCGGTTGCGGTTGAACTGGTTGATGCCGCCGTACTGGAATTCGCGTTGCGCATAGAGGCGATAGAGCTCGGGAAAGTCGCGCACGATGGCGGCGGCCAGCAATGCCAGATCATGCGCGCTGCTGTAGTGCTGCGCTTCGGGCGCGCCGGTGGCGTTGACGAAATGCGTGTCCTTCAGTCCCAGCCGCTGGGCCTCTGCGTTCATGATGTCGGCCAGCGCCATCTCGTGGTTGGCCAGCGTTTCGGCCAGCACGCGCGCCGCATCGTTGGCAGACTGCACGATCAATCCGTGCAGCAGGTCATCCACGGTCACTGCCTTGCCCGCATTCAGGAACATGCGCGGTTCGTCGGCCAGCGTGCGTGTCGCGTAAGCCGAGGGGATGAGCCGCTGGGCGAGCGACAGCTTGCCTTGCTTGATCGCGCCGAACGCGACGTAGGCGGTCATCAGTTTGGTCAGGTGGGCGGGCGGGATGCGCGCGTTGCCATTCTGTTCCAGCAGAAACTGTCCGCTGGTGTAGTCGTACAGCGCATAGGAACTGGCGGCAAGGATGGGCGGGGATGAGACTGGTTCTTGAGGGAATACCTGCGTCGGTATCAGTGCGAATAGAAACAACAGGACAAATTTCATGGGAATCAATCGGGCTGTAATGCGCGGATTATAGCAAGCACGCGGCTTGGCAGGCACCGGGGTAGGGAGGGTATAGATATTTTTCGGAGGGAGTATAGGTACGGTCTAGTACATACGGCATATTGTCCTTGCCCGCACTCGACGATACAACGCCAGCCTTGGAAAAGGATTCGGGAGGTTGCGATGCAACTGATCAGGGAAAGAGTTGGGCAGGAGAGCGGCAATTCGCCGCAACCGGTCGATCGGGCGCACGACCACGCGTTCATCGGGATAGACTTCGTCGAGGTGGCGGAGTCGCATGTGCTGTTCTTTGGGCGGGTCAAGGATTATCTGAATGGCGAGCCGCTGGATGCGGGCGCCGACCTTTCCGAATTCGACCGGAATTGCGAACTGGAGAGATGGTTGCAGGGTGTCGGCACGAAACGATTCGGGCAACTGCGTTCCTTTGCCCGTTTGCGCGATGCGCATGCCGAGTTCCACAATCTCGCTACGGATGTGCTGGCGATGATACATGCCGGAAGCTGGATCGCTGCCGAGCATATGCGCAAGAACGAATTGTCGCAGGCCTTGCGCCGCGTGCTGATCACGCTCACCGAACTGAACGAGTCGATCAGGAAACAAGGGGCGGGCGTCAGCTGAACGAGTTGGTGAACTGTGCCGCCTGATTGGCCTGTTCCACGACCTGCTCGGCAATCTCTTCGGCGCGATCCGGGTCGATTCCCAGCGCTGTCCATTCCTCTGCCGCGACCTGGTTTCCGACAAACTCGCGGATGCCGAGCGGGGGGAGCAGCTTCTCCGTGATGTTGACGATGCGCACCAATGGCTGTCCCTCGGCGGCCCCTGCCGCTTCCGGTGTGTGGTGGTAGCGCAGCACGGTGACGATCTCGCTTGGCAGGTTCCAGTGTTTCGCCAGCTCCGCGCCCAGCTCGTCGTGCGTCATTTCCAGCAATTCGCGTTCTATCTCGATGGCGGGCCGGTCCGGCTCGATGACGAAGCGGGTGTGCAGGTCGTCGCTGCGCCGGGTGTCCAGGTGCGCCAGTACCAGATAGCCGATATCGTGCAACATGCCGGTGAGGAAAATCAGGTCGTCCTGCGGCCGGTTCTTCGCCGGCATGGCGCGCACCACCGGCAGCATGGCAAAGGCGACGCCCATGTTGTGCAGCCAGAGTTCCTGCGGGTCGAAACGGCCGATGGGCTTGCTCACCAGCGACATGACGGCGATGCCGGTGGCGACCGATTTGATCCGGGTCAGCCCCAGCAGCATGGCCGCGTCATTGATCGCCGTGATCTTGCGCGAGGCGCCGAGCAGCGGCGAGTTCGCCAGGCCGATGATCTTGGCCGAGATCATCGGGTCCTGCGAGATCAGCAGCAGCATCTGCTTTTCGCCTTCCTCGCTGTCCAGTTTCAGCGACATCAGTTTTTGCGCGATGAGCGGCATTGCCGGCAGCGAATTCAGGTTGCGGACAGCTTGGCGGAGGTCGATGGGTGTGTTCATGTCGAGGTGCCTGGTTCGTCGTTGTTCAGAAAGTCGATGCGATCTGCCGTGCGTGTTCCGCCTGCGCGCGGGCGGATGCAGCCAGCTCTTCGCTGCGAGCCGGATCGATCCCCAGCAAGAGCCAGTCCTGTGTGCCGATATCCGGCTCCACGTGCTCGGAGATGCCGAATGCCGGCAACAGCTTCTCCGCCAGATGGAGCAGGGAGGACACGGTTCGTGCGGTGCCCGCCGCCATTTCGGCGGGGTCGTCGTGGTGGTGGCGCAGCACGGCCACGATATCATCGGGCAGATCCCAGTGGCGTGCCAGTTCGGCGCCCAGTTCGCCGTGTCCGATCTCGATCAGTTCCGCTTCTATTTCGCCGATGGGCCGGCCGATTTCCGTCGTCAGCCTGATTTGCAGCAGATCGCTGCTTGCCGGGTCGATATGGTTGAGCACCATGAAGCCGATGTCGTGCAACAGTCCGGCGAAGAAGATCTCGTCGTCCAGCGGGCGCTTGCCGCTGGGCATGCCATGAGCCAGGGCGCACATTGCCAGCGCAATTCCCAGGCTGTGCAGCCAGAGATGCTCGATGCTGAGCTTTCCGTTCGGGCGCCGATTCAGCGCGGACATGACGGCGATGCCGACGGCGACCGATTTGACGCGGGTGATGCCGAGTATCATGGCCGCAT
>JAJZUH010000096.1 GCA_021847165.1 Pseudomonadota bacterium | reverse complement strand
CTGGAGCGGCTGGCGCGCAACGACCCCGCGCACTTTTCCGCTCTGTTAGAATTCGCGACCCAAAAATACGAGGAGTATCGACGTGCTGCAATTTCTGCAAAATAACATCTGGACAGTTCTGATCACGCTGGTCAGCGGCGCGATGCTGTTCTGGTCGTTCTTTGGCAACCGCCTGCGCGGCATCCGCGAGGTCGATCACATCGCGGCAACCCAGCTCATCAATCACAAGAATGCGCTGGTGCTGGATGTGCGCGAACAGGGCGAATACGATGCCGGGCATATCGTGAACAGCAAGCTCATTCCGCTGGGCAAGCTGCTGGAACGCATCGGTGAGCTGGAAAAATACCGCGAACGTCCGATCGTGGTCGTCTGCCGCAGCGGGCAGCGGTCTGCTTCGGCATGTGCCTTGCTGGGCAAGGAAGGCTTCGCACAGGCGCACAATCTGAGCGGCGGCGTCATGGCCTGGCAGAAGGCCGGCCAGCCTCTGGAGAAATGATGGCTAAGATCGTCATGTATTGCACGGAGGTCTGCCCCTATTGTGTCCGTGCCGAGCACCTGCTGCAGCGCAAGGGCATAAAGGACATCGAGAAAATCCGCATCGACCTGCAGCCCGAGCTGCGCGAGGTGATGATAGCGAAGACCGGTCGCCGTACCGTCCCGCAGATATTCATCAACGGCGAACATGTCGGCGGGTACGACGACATGGCGGCACTGGATCGGGCCGGTAAACTGGATGCCATGTTGGCGCACAATCCCTGAGGAAGAGGCTATGACTGAAGCAGCACAAGCAAACACGCAACCCGTCTTCAATATCGAAAAACTGTATGTGAAGGATCTGTCGCTGGAGGTCCCGGGCGCGCCCGAGATATTCCTGGAGCGCGAGAATCCCCAGATAGACCTGCAACTGCATACGCAAGCGGCTGCCATTCAGGACGGCGTGTTCGATGTTACGGTCACCGTGACCGTGACGGCCAAGCTGGCCGAGAAGGACAAAGTGCTGTTCCTGATCGAGGCCAAGCAAGCCGGCATATTCCAGATTCGCAACCTGCCGGCCGAAGACATGGAGACCGTGCTGGCGGTGGCCTGTCCAAACATCCTCTATCCCTATCTGCGCGAAGTGGTATCGGATGTCGCGGTGCGCGGCGGATTTGCGCCGGTGCTGTTGAACCCGATCAACTTCGAGGCGCTTTTTCAGCAACAGAAACAGGCGCAGGCCGCTGAGGCGGTCAAACACTGATGAAGCGTACGGCGACAGCGCTGCTGTTGTTGGGCGTGAGCCTGTCGTCTCATGCCTTCGATTTCGTCTCGGTTGCGGAGCCGGCCATCCTGTACGACGCCAATTCGCTCAAGGCGAAGAAGCTGTTCGTCGCCACGCGTTTTCTGCCGCTGGAACAGGTGGTGGAATTGGCCAACTGGGTCAAGGTACGCGACAACTCGGGCAAGCTGTTCTGGATCGAGAAACGGCAGTTGAGCAGCAAGCGCTATGTCATGGTGACGGTTCCGCTCGCGATCGTGCGCAGCAGTCCGGACGAGGGAGCCGAGGTGGTGTTCAAGGCAACGCAGCAACTCGGACTGGAATGGCTGGGCAACACCGGTACCGGCTGGGTCAAGGTGCGACACGAGGACGGCAGTACGGGTTACCTGAAATCCGGCGACGTGTGGGGCGACTGATGAAGGTCGCCGTACTGGGTTCCGGCGCATGGGGAACCGCCCTGGCAGTCAGTTTCGCCCCGCGCCATCAAGTCAGCCTGTGGGCACGCGATGCGCGTCTGATCGAGACGATGCGGGAGTCGCAGCGCAACCAGCGCTACCTGCCCGATATCGAACTCCCTGCCGGGCTGATCCTTTCTTCCGATCTGGATGAAATCTTGGCCGGTGCAGAACTGGTCATCGTGGCGGTTCCGGTGGCGGCGCTGCGCGATACGCTGCAGCGTATCGCCAAACGCGCTGTGCAAGTGCCGGTGATCTGGGTATGCAAAGGCTTCGAGAGCGGTACCTCGCAGCTCCCGCACCAGATCGTGACCGATACCTTGCCTGCTTCCTTTCCGCGTGGTGTGCTGTCCGGGCCAAGTTTTGCCCAGGAGGTGGCGCGCAACCTGCCCACGGCGCTGACGCTGGCGTCCGGCGATGGCGAGTTTGCACAGCGTGCGGCGAAGGCATTGCATCATTCCCGTTTGCGCATCTATTCCAGCACCGATGTGGTGGGAGTCGAGATCGGCGGTGCGATCAAGAACGTGCTGGCTATCGCCGCAGGCATCTGCGACGGCATGCGCATGGGACTCAATGCGCGTGCCGCCCTGCTGACGCGCGGACTGGCAGAGATGACGCGGCTGGGACTGCAGATGGGCGGGCGTGCCGAGACGCTGGGCGGATTGTCCGGCGTGGGCGACCTGATCCTTACTTGCACGGGAGATCTTTCCCGCAACCGCCAGGTCGGCATGCTGCTGGCGCAACGCAAGTCGTTACCCGCCATTCTCGACGAACTGGGGCATGTGGCCGAAGGCGTTTACACAGCGCGCGAGGTCCATCGCGTTGCCCGGCAGCATGGTGTCGAGATGCCGATCTGCGAAGCGGTGTATCGCGTACTGTACGAAAATCTGGCGGCGGAACAGGCCGTCGAAATGCTGCTCAGCCGTCAGCCGGGCAGCGAATTCATGGGCTGACTCCCCGCATAGCCGCATTGCCGCCAGGCCTCAAAGACCGCCACCGCCACGGTGTTCGACAGGTTCAGGCTGCGGTTGCCCGGCAGCATCGGCAATTTCAATCGCCGTTCAGGCACGAATGCTGCTAATACCTCTGCAGGCAAGCCGCGGCTTTCCGGCCCGAACAGGAATGCATCTCCCCGCTGGTAACGCACTTCGTGGTAAGGGTGCGAAGCCTTGGTAGTGAAGGCGAAGATGCGCGAGCCGGTCAGACTGTCCAGACATTCGACAAGAGTGTCGTATTCCCGAACACTGGCGTATTCGTGATAGTCCAGCCCGGCCCGGCGCAGATGTTTGTCATCGAGCAGGAAACCGAGCGGGCGGATCAGGTGCAGACGGGCACCGGTATTCGCGCATAAACGGATGATGTTGCCGGTGTTGGGCGGGATTTCGGGCTCGAACAGTATTACGTTAAACATGAAGAAAACACTCAGAAGGCTTGTCAGTACAGGGAAAAACAGCTAATTTCCGTTCTGTCAGCCAGGGTTTGGGAAAGTCACACAGGGGGAATTATGGCGCGTCCGGAGAAAATCCGCTTAGGCGATCTGCTGGTTCAGCAGAAACTCATTTCGCTGGACCAGCTCCAGTTTGCATTGGAGCAGCAGAAACGCAGCGGACGCAAACTCGGCCGCGTACTGGTAGATAACGCTTTTGTCAGCGAAGACCAGATATCCGAGGCCATCGCCAAGCAGCTCAGCATTCCCTACATCAATCTTAAATATTACAACGTCAATCTGGAGATCGTCCGCCGGCTGCCGGAGAACCAGGCGCGGCGTTTCCGCGCGGTGGCGCTGGAAGAACGTAACGGCACGCTGCTGGTCGGCATGGCCGACCCGACCGACCTGTTTGCGTTCGACGAGGTCGCGCGCCTGCTGAAGCGCGACATCGATGTCGCCGTCGTCACCGAAGGCCAGTTGCTGGAGACCATCGACCGCGTCTATCGCCGCACCGAGGAGATCAGCGGTTTGGCGCGCGAGGTCTCGGAAGAACTGGGCGACAGCTACATCGACTTCGGCACATTGACCGATTCGGTCGGGCTGGAAGAGGCGCCCGTGGTCAAGTTGCTGCAAACCATGTTCGACGACGCGGCGCAGATACGCGCTTCCGACATCCATATCGAGCCGCAGGAATCGCGTCTGCAGATACGCTTCCGCATTGACGGCGCATTGCACCTGCAAACGGAGACCGACAGCAAGATCGCGCAGGCCCTCGCACTGCGCCTGAAACTGATGTCGGGTCTCGACATTTCCGAAAAGCGTCTGCCGCAGGACGGTCGTTTCAACATGCGCGTGCGCGACCAGGCGATCGATGTGCGTATCTCCACCATGCCGACGCAATACGGCGAATCCGTGGTGATGCGCCTCCTCAATCAGAGCGGCAGTTTCCTGACGCTGGACAAGCTGGGCATGCCGCCCGACATGCTCAAGCGATTCCGCGAGATCATCCAGCGCAGCAACGGCATGGTGCTCGTCACCGGACCCACCGGCAGCGGCAAGACCACCACGCTGTATGCGGGCCTGGCCGAGATCAACACCGTCGACCAGAAGATCATCACCGTGGAAGATCCGGTGGAATACCGCTTGCCCGGCATCAACCAGGTGCAGGTGAACGAGAAGATCGAGCTGACTTTCTCCCGCGTGCTGCGTTCCGCCCTGCGCCAGGACCCCGACATCATCCTCGTGGGCGAAATGCGCGATGCAGAAACGGCGCAGATCGGCATGCGCGCGGCGATGACGGGACACCTCGTGTTCTCCACGCTGCACACGCGCGACACGGCGGGTACGCTGTTCCGCCTGGTCGACATGGGGGTGCCGAAATACATGGTTGCCTCTTCGGTGCAGGCTGTGCTGGCGCAGCGCCTGCTGCGCCGCGTGTGCGAAAGCTGCAGCGAGACGCACATCCCCACTCCCCAGGAAGCGGAATGGCTGCAGGTGGAGGGAGTGTCGTCCGGCGATAGGGGTACGCTGCTGCATGGCCGCGGTTGCTCGCACTGCAATGGCACCGGTTATCACGGCCGCATGGGCGTGTACGAGATGCTGGAGATGGGGCAGGAGCTGGTGGATGCGGCAGCGCACGAGGACAACTCGTATTTCATGCAGGTCGCGCGCGACCACCTCAAGGGACGGACCTTGCTCGATGCGGCATTGCGTGAAATGAAACTGGGGCGCACCACGGTCGCAGAAGTCATGCGTATCAGCAATCAAGTGGAAGACTGATGCCGGTATTCGCCTATAAGGGAAGAAGCTCGCGCGGCGATCTGGTGCAGGGCTCGCTGGAGGGCGCGGACAGTGGCGTCATCGCCGACCAGTTGCTGAACACCGGCATCACGCCAACCGAAATCAAGCTGACCACGCAAGCAGTGCGGAGCGGCAGCAATCCCGAGATCAGCCTGTGGAAGCGGCTTACTGCCGAGAACAAGGTCGATGCGCTGGAACTGATGCTGTTCAGCCGCCAGATGTATACCCTGCTCAAGGCCGGGGTGCCGATCATGCGCGCGCTGGCGGGTCTGCAGGAGTCTTCCCGCAACCCGGTTTTTTCAGCCATGCTGCAGGACTTGCGCGAGAGCCTGGACAGCGGGCGCGAGCTTTCCACCGCGCTGCGCCGCCATCCCAAGATCTTTTCTCCGTTCTACCTTAGCATGGTGCAGGTCGGCGAAATGACCGGCATGCTGGACGTCACCTTTTTGCGGCTGTATGAACATCTCGAATTCGAGAGAGACATGAAGGAACGCATCAAATCGGCGGTGCGCTACCCGATGTTCGTGCTGATCGCGATGGCGGTCGCCATCGTCATCGTCAATATCTTCGTCATTCCCGCGTTTGCCAAGGTGTTTGAAGGCTTTCATGCCGAGCTGCCGCTGATGACCAGGATCCTGATGGGTTTCTCCGGTTTCATGGTGCATTACTGGCCGATCCTGCTGGCGGTGCTGATAGGTGCGGTGGTCGCGTTCCGTTCATGGATCGGCACCGTGGACGGGCGCTATAAATGGGATCGTTACAAGTTCCACATCCCGATTGCAGGGCGGATCATCATGAAGGCGACGCTGGCGCGCTTTGCCCGCAGCCTGGCGCTGTCCTTCAAGAGCGGCGTTCCCATCGTGCAGGGATTGAACTCCGTCGCGCTGGTGGTGGATAACGAATTCATGCGTAGCCGTGTGGAACAGATGCGCGACGGCGTGGAGCGCGGCGAGAGCATCTTGCGCACGGCGACGGCCACCGGGGTGTTCAACCCCACCGTGCTGCAGATGATCGCTGTGGGCGAAGAGACGGGCGACATGGACGGCCTCATGTTCGAGATCGCCGGCATGTACGAGCGCGAAGTGGAATACGAGATCAAAACCCTGAGTGCGAACATCGAGCCCATCCTGATCGTCCTGTTGGGCGGCCTGGTGCTGGTGCTGGCACTGGGCATCTTCCTGCCGATGTGGGACCTTGGCAAGGTGGCATTGCATCGATGAAGGCACAACGCGGATTCACGCTGCTTGAGCTGATTATCGTCATCTCGATCGTGGCGATCCTGGCCGGCCTGTTCCTCAGCCGCATTCCGTATTACCAGGAGCAGGCGGAAAAGGCTGCCATGGAACAGATCGCCGGAGCCATGCAAAGCGCGCTGGTGATGCGTACGGGTTCGTTGATGGTGCGCGGAGCCGCCAACGAGAAAGAACTCGGCGCGCTTGCCAGCGACAATCCGATGAACTGGCTGCAACAGAAGCCCAAGAATTATTCAGGCGAATTCTTCGACCCGACGGCAAGGACGGTTACACCGGGGCACTGGATGTTCGACCTTAAATCGCACGATCTGATCTACGTGCTGGATCGCAGCGATTATTTCACGCCCGGCAAAGATGGCCAGAAATGGATACGCTTCCACGTCCAGCTGCAATTCGAGACGCCGGCAGGCGCGGCAGCAGGCGGACAAAAGGAATTGGCCTCGTCCTTGTTTGCGCCCACAGAGCCGTACCACTGGTTCGACTGAGCGAGGGCCTTATAGCGGTGGGGCCTTGATAAACGATGGCAGCTTTCGCCACGTCGGTCAGCGCTTGAGCTATGATGCTTGGGAATGCGATTCCAGTGCGCGGTCGCATCCTAATTGAAGTCGCGAGGTGCCGGAATGAATCCAATCGTCGAGTCGTTGTTGCTGCGTTCCTTCGTCATTTTCCTGATGGTGGGCGGCATGGCGGGCCTGATCGTCGGGGTGCTGCTGGTATTCAATCCACAACGCATCCGCATGGCCGGCAACCTCCTCAACCGCTGGATATCCACCCGGCACCTGAATCAGACGCTGGATCGCACGGTTGCATTCGATCCATGGTTCTACCGTCATCACCGTATCAGCGCCGGGCTCATATTGCTGGCCTCCGGTTATATCCTGTACGCCTTTATTGTCGGCCTGGATCGGCAAAATGCGATCATCGAATTCGCCAGGCGTTTCAGTTTGCCGTCAAGCCTGGCGGGCGGATTGCTGGATGGG
Source organism: Pseudomonadota bacterium (assembly GCA_021847165.1). Classification (GTDB taxonomy): domain Bacteria; phylum Pseudomonadota; class Gammaproteobacteria; order Burkholderiales; family Gallionellaceae; genus Sideroxyarcus. The sequence goes on along the minus strand of JAJZUH010000096.1, from coordinate 167 downwards.
CTGGTGCTCAGCATCTTGCTGGGTGCCTTGCTGGCGATTTTCGTCAGCCTGTTCCTGCTGTTGCGCCCCAGCCTGTTGCGCGACTTCGAGCAAGCCTCGAATCGCTGGGTATCGCTGCGCAAGGCCTTGAAACCGATGGAAATCCGGCGCGAGGGTTTGGACGAATA
>JAJZUH010000095.1 GCA_021847165.1 Pseudomonadota bacterium | reverse complement strand
CGGCAGCCGACGCACGGATTTGCAGCGCGTAACCGGTCGAAAGGGAGGCGAGTCATGAGCGCGACACTAGAAAAGGGCCTCAATTCCTTCAAGGAAGTGATCGATGCGCCGATCGCCAGTTTCTTTTCCAGTTGCGTGCACTGTGGCCTTTGCGCCGAGGCTTGCCTGTTCTATACCGAGACCGGCGATGCGCAATACACGCCGATCCATAAACTGGAGCCATTGCGGCGCGTCTGGAAACAGGAGTACACCCTGCTTGGCAAGCTGGGAAAAATGTTCGGCTGGTCCAGGCCGGTGACCGATGCGGAACTGGATGCATGGGAGCCGTTGGTCTACGACAGCTGTACGCTGTGCGGGCGTTGTTCCATGGTGTGTCCGGTGGGTAACGATATCACCTACATGATCCGCAAGATGCGCGAAGGCATGGCGGCTTCGGGACATGCCCAGGAAGATCTGGTCGATGCCACTACTCGTGCCGTCACGCTCGGCAGCCCGATGGGCATCAAATGGCCGGCGGTGCTGGCGCAGATCAAGCACGTGCAGGCCGAGACCGGTATCGAGGTGCCGGTCGAGCGTGCAGGGGCGGATTACCTCGTCCTGATGTCCTCGATGGAGATCATCAACTTTCCCGAATACCTGTCTGCGCTGAGCCGCATCTTCAAGCAGGCCGGGGTAAGCTGGACCCTGGCCCAGGACGCATTCGAAGCGACCAACAGCGGCATCCAGATCGGCGCTTCGGACCTGGCGCGCGAGATTGTCAGCCGCATCGTGGTGGCTGCTGAACGGCTGAAGGTGAAATGCGTGATCAGCCCGGAATGCGGCCATGCCTTCACCGCGATACGCTGGGAGGGACCGAACCTGATGGGGAGACCCTTCGGTTTCGAGGTGAAGCATATCCTTGAGGTGCTGGACGAGCTGCACAAGGCAGGCAAGCTCAAGACCCAGGGCAAGGATAAACGTCCGCTGACCTATCACGATCCCTGCCAGATCGCGCGTCGCGGCGGCGTGGTCGAACAACCGCGACGCCTGCTGGGCGAAGTGGCCACAGATTTCCGCGAGATGCCGGATGCAGGCGTGATGAACTGGTGCTGCGGCGGCGGTGGCGGCGTGTCGGCCAATTCGCGTGCCGAACCGTTGCGGCTGGAAGCGTTCAAGCACAAAAAGGGACAGATCGAAGCCACCGGCGTGCAAACGCTGATCACTGCCTGCGCCAATTGCCGCATCGTGATGGAAGAGGGGCTGGAGCATTATCACATGAAGGTCGAAGTGGTTGGTCTGACCGAGTTGCTGGCCGAATATCTTGTTGAGGAAAACGCATCATGAACGAACCCGCTGCACGTCGCGTCATCGTCGATCCGGTCACCCGCATCGAAGGGCATCTGCGTATCGAGGCGGAGACCGATGCCTCGGGCCGCATCACCCGCGCCTCATCGGCCGGGACCATGGTGCGCGGGATCGAGATCATCCTGCGCGGACGCGACCCGCGCGAAGCCTGGGCATTCGCGCAGCGCATCTGCGGCGTGTGTACGCTGGTGCATGGCATCGCATCGGTACGCGCAGTGGAAAACGCGCTGAAGATCGAAGTGCCGAGCAACGCGCAGCTGATCCGCAACATGATGATCGGAGCGCAGTACATCCACGATCACGTAATGCACTTCTACCATCTGCATGCGCTGGACTGGGTGGATGTGGTCTCGGCGCTGAAGGCCGATCCCAAGGCGACTTCTGCGCTGGCGCAAAGCCTGTCCGGTTATGCCAAATCGTCGCCGGGATATTTCAGCGATGTGCAGAAGAAACTGAAAGGCTTCGTCGATGCCGGCCAACTGGGCATCTTCGCCAATGGCTACTGGGGACATCCGGCCTACAAGCTGCCGCCCGAGGCGAACCTCATGGCGGTGGCCCATTATCTGGACGCGCTGGCCTGGCAGCGCGACGTGGTGAAACTGCATGCCGTGTTCGGCGGCAAGAATCCGCATCCGATGTTCCTGGTTGGCGGCGTTCCCTGTGCGATCAGTATCGACCCCAACCATCCGGGCCAGGGCAACGGCCCGCATTTCCACGGCGGGAATTCCGGCACTGCGCTCAATGTGGTCGGGCTGCAAACGGTGCAGAACGCGATCAACCAGATGCGCAGCTTCGTCGATCAGGTCTACGTGCCGGATACGCTGGCCATCGCCGGGTTCTACAAGGACTGGTTCAGGCAGGGCGAGGGCGTCGGCAACTTCCTCACTTTCGGGGATTTCCCGGCCAAGGGGATGTCCGATCCGTCTTCCTACCTGATTCCTTCCGGCGTGATACTGGATCGCGACCTGAGCAAGATCCATCCTATCGATATGGATGCGGAAGGTGAGATACAGGAGTTCGTCAGTCATGCCTGGTACGATTATTCGGTGGGCAAGGATCAGGGGCTGCATCCTTACAAGGGCGAGACCAAGCTGGATTACACCGGGCCGAAACCACCTTACGACTACCTGGATGTGGACAAGGAGTATTCCTGGCTGAAATCGCCGCGCTGGAAAGGCAAGGCGGTGGAGGTGGGACCGCTGGCGCGCGTGCTGATGCTGTATGCATCGGGCCACGAACAGACCAGGGAACTGGTCGGCATGACGCTGAAAAAACTCGATGTGCCGGTGCAGGCGCTGTATTCGACGCTGGGTAGGACGGCGGCACGTACGCTGGAAACCAAGATCGTCGCCGATGCGATGCAGGGCTGGTACGACCAACTGGTCGCCAATATCAAGGCCGGCGATATCAGGACCTTCAACGAAACGAAATGGGAGCCGTCATCCTGGCCCAGCCATGCGCAAGGGGTGGGGGTCATGGAGGCGCCGCGCGGCGCACTGTCGCACTGGATCGTCATCAAGGACCAGAAGATCGACAACTATCAGGCCATCGTGCCCAGCACCTGGAACGCCGGTCCGCGCGATGCACAGGGCAATCAGGGACCTTACGAGGGGGCGCTGAAAGGCCATCAGCTGCACGACGCCAAACAACCCATCGAGATCCTGCGCACCGTCCACAGCTTCGACCCCTGCATCGCCTGCGCAGTGCATGTCACCGACCCGAACGGGGAAGAGCTGGTGCAGGTGAAGGTGGTTTAACTTCTCGTGGCGATGGCTGTTCGGCCATCGCCGTCTCATCTATCTTGTCTTGCAGACAAAAATCGGTCCAAACCGTCTCTATTATGGTTGACCGTCATTCCGCGGCTGTGTCGTGGGCAGGGCTTGCGTCAAACAAGCGCATGCCAAGCAGCGCACAGGAGCTTTCGATTAAATTCGCTCTTCAAGTGCCCGCATGAAGCTATAGAAAACTATGCTTCAAACTTTCCACACTTCGTAAGCAGGCATCAGTGTGCAGCAAAAAATAAAACGCCCACCATAAAAAGTGACAGAACGATAACGATGAAGGTCGAAACGCTGAGCCATATGCTACTCATGACAGCCTCCTTCGCACAAATAATTACAACCTTTGCGAGAGCGTCCAAGCCGTAAACCATGAATCATGAAACGTGTGCATTTCCATACTCTGGCAATCGGTATTTGCCAGGCAACAAATCGATGATTTCTCTTTGCACCGAGATATTGAACTCCTCGTAAAGTACTTCGCCGCATAGCGAAAATACTTCATCCGTATTTACGGGCACTTTTTCGCCCTGCCACACCCATTTAACCGGCAAGCATGTGCCCAAATCGCTTTCGATTGGATAATCGGACTGCACAATTCCGACTGCTTTGATATGCAGACTGAGTTGATGTGTGCAGTGCTTGATGAATACGATGTCTTCGTTTCTGATGGGGGAAACGACAGCGTGCAAGTCTGTCTTTCCATCTGGAGAATGAGGAAAACACACTACGCTCTTGTCGATGAAGCCTTGCGCTTTGAGTTCGTCGATACCGAAAAATGCCGCCATATCATCCTCCATTTCTTCAGCAGTTATTACCAAAACTGCGCGGAGTTACTGGCACATGCAAAAGCTCGATTTTTCTGATTCATCGCAAAGCATCTGCCGCAATCAATTCAGAGCGTAGTACTGAACGATGCATGCTTGGAAGTCTGAGTGCCGTTACAGATTGCGTGTTTCCACTATACATTTCGCAGTATATTAGTCAAGTATTGCCCTGACTGTTCCTGCTTCAGCAATCCACTCTTGCGCCTTCGCCCCAGCCTGCTGCAAATTCGTTTCCGCTTCCGGACTCAATCCTTCTCCCAATTCAAATCCATACCCGCGAATGCGTAGCAGGTAGCTGGGCGGAGCTGCTTTGCCGTAGAACTGGTGGAATGCATGCAGCAGGGAATGGGGCGTCATGGCGTGGCTGGTGTAACTATGGTCGTGCGCAGCGATGATGGGTTGCAGCAGACATGGAGCTGCACAGGACATGTCTGCATCCACGAACAGGATGGCATCACGCCCGGACAGGTCGGTCACGTGCTCGATCTGCAACTGGAAATCCTCGATGAACTCGGCGTGGGGGAAATCTTGCGCTGCGAGCTGTCGCAGCAGCAGTGGGGCCAGCGCGTCGTCGCCGCGCGATTCGTTGCCGATGGCGAAGACGAGCAGGGGGGCGGGCATCAGGCAGCGCAGCTGAAAGAACCGTCGGATGAGCGCGTCAGCACATCCACGCGCCCGCCCGCAGCATCCAGCAGTTCCACTTCCAGCGGCATCTTGCCCAGCGCATGGGTGGCGCAGGACAAGCAGGGGTCGAAGGCGCGGATGGCAACTTCGATGTGGTTGAGCAATCCTTCGGTCAGGCGGCGGCCGTCGATGTATTGGCGCGCAACCTGGCGGATGGCCTCGTTCATCGCCTGGTTGTTGTGGGTGGTGGAAACGATCAGGTTGCAGCGCACGATCTGGTCGTTGTCGTCCACCTTGTAGTGGTGGATCAAGGTACCGCGCGGCGCTTCGATCACGCCCACGCCGCGTTCCTGCCGCGCCCCCTTGCTGAGCAGGTCGCTGCCTTGCAGGTCGGGGTCGTGCAGCAGGTCGCGGATCACTTCGGCAGAGTGCAGCATCTCGATCATGCGCGCCCAGTGGAAGCCCAGCGTCGCCCCCATTGCAGAGCCGCCGTTGAAGGCCATGAATTCCTGGCGTGCCCGATCGGCCAGCGGGGTGGGAATGAAATCGCACTGCGTCACGCGCGAGAGCGGTCCCACGCGATACCAGCCGTTTTCCGGTCCCAGGCTGCGCAGGAAGGGAAATTTCATGTACGACCAGGTTTTCACGTCCTCGAAGATCACATCCCAGTAATGGCTGTAATCGTAATGGTCGAACAGCGTCCTGCCATCCATGTCGCGTGCGCGCAAGCCTCCGTGGTACAGATCGAGTGCGCCATCTTTGCGCACCATGTTGAGCGTGTGCGCCTTGAAGCGGCCGAAGTTGTTGTAGAGATCGAGATTCTGTTCGAACAGCTGCCTGGCGATGCCGACCGATGACTGGCTCCAGGCCACGATCTGTTCGATGTCTTGCAGCAGGTAGTCGCGCTCATCGACGCTCACGTTCTTGTTCACCCCGCCCGGGATGGAGCCGGTGCCATGGATACGTTTTCCTGCAGTGATGCGGATCACCTCCTGCCCGAATTTGCGCAGCAGCACGCCCTGTTTTGCGATGTCCGGATAGGCGGCGACGATACCGACAATGTTGCGCTTCGCCACCTCCGAATCGAAACCGAAAAGCAGGTCGGGCGAGCACAGGTGGAAGAAATGCAGCGCATGCGACTGCAGTATCTGGCCGTAGTGCATCAGGCGACGCACCTTCTCGGCTGTCGGCGTGAGCGTGGCACCCACGATCATGTCCATCGCCTTGGATGCCGCCAGATGATGGCTGACCGGGCAGATGCCGCACAGCCGCTGCACCATCACCGGCGCTTCCCAGTAGGGTCGGCCCTGGATGAATTTCTCGAAGCCGCGGAATTCGACAATGTGCAGCCTCACCTGATGCACGCGGTCGTTCTCGTCCAGCAGCAGCGTCACCTTGCCGTGGCCTTCGACGCGCGAGACCGGATCGATGGCCACGCGGCGCAGGTTCTCGGGGTGGGCGGCGGTTTCCAGATCATTAGCCATATTCAAAATCCTTTGCCACCAGATACACAGGGACCATAGAGCGCTTCGCAGCCTTTCTCTGTGTGCTCCGTGATCTCTGTGGCCAAATGTATTTCAATCATACTTAATCAAATCATGCCCCAGCTCAGGCGTCTTGCCGGCGATGAGGTCGGTGAGGAATTTCCAGATGGCGTCGGCGGAAGGCGGACAACCCGGAATGAAGTAATCGATCTTCACCACTTCGTGCAAGGGATGCACCTTGTCCAGCGGCAGCGGCAGCTCCGGATCGTTCGGGATGTGGCCGTGTGCCAGTCCCGGTTCGGTGAGATATACCTCGGTCAGGCAGGAACCGAGATCGAGATGGTTGCGTTGCGCAGGCAAGCCGCCATTGATGGCGCAGGCGCCGATGGCGATCAGTATCTTGCAGTTTTTGCGAAACTCGTGCAGCACGTGCACATTCTCTGCATTGCAGACACCGCCTTCGACGATGCCAATGTCGCAGGGGCCGCAATGCTTGATGTCGGTGATCGGGGAACGATCGAATTCGACCAGATCGAGCAGGGCCAGCAGGCGTTCGTCGATATCGAGGAAGGACATGTGGCAGCCGAAGCAGCCAGCGAGCGATGTGGTGGCGACGCGCAGTTTCTTGCTCATGTCACTCCTCGCAGGCGGCACAGCCATCACCGCGGACAGGTTGGCGTGGCGCATCATCCAGTGCCTGTTCACTGATCGGCCGCTGGTCATAGCGGCGTTCGCCAATGGGCACGCTGAAACCGACACGCTTGGGCAGGATCACGCCGACCGGACAGACTTGCATCGCCTTGTCTGTGAGCGCCATGCTGGTGTCCTTGAGCAATCCCGATTCTGCATTGACGATCAGATGTTTGGTGATGCCGCGTCCAGCCAGGGCGAATACATTTTTTCCGTCCACCTCGCTGGAGGCGCGTACGCACAATTCGCACAGGATGCAGCGGTTGAAATCGAGCAGGATGTCGGGGTGGGTTGCATCCAGCGGGCGGTCCGGATAGAGGTGGCGGAAGCCGGTGGCGTGAACTTCAAGGTCGTAGCCCAGCGCCTGCAGCATGCAGTTGCCGCTCTTTTCGCAGGACGGGCAGAAATGGTTGCCTTCGGCGAACAGCATCTGCACCAGGGAGCGGCGCAGGGCGTTCAGCTCCTCGATGTCGCTCTCCACATTCAGGTCGGCTTCGGCCGGCATGGTGCAGGATGCCATCGTGCGCCCGTTGATCTTCACCGTACACAGTTTGCAGCTGCCGTGCGGCTTGAACTCGGGGTGGTAGCACAAGTGCGGTATGTAATGTCCGGCCGCCAGTGCGGCCTGCATCACGGTTTGTCCCGGTTCGAAGGGAACGCTGGCGCCGTCGAGCTGGAAGGTTTCATTCATTCGCTTTCCTTCAGGTGTGCGCCGGCATCGTCGCGACCGGTCATTTGCCGTGCCCTGGCCAGCGCGCCATCAAGGTCGAAGGCCGGTTC
>JAJZUH010000094.1 GCA_021847165.1 Pseudomonadota bacterium | reverse complement strand
AACTTCTTCGATAATACGGTGGTGATCGCCGCCGTCAGGGTGGTCTTGCCGTGGTCAACGTGTCCAATCGTCCCAACGTTCACGTGCGGCTTCGTGCGTTCAAATTTACTCTTTGCCATGATTTATCTCTCCGACTTGTCTAAATTATTTTTTGCTGTTCATCACCGATTCAGCGACATTCTTTGGCGCTTCGGTGTAGTGCTTGAATTCCATGGTGTAGGTGGCACGACCCTGCGTTGCGGAGCGCAACGAGGTTGAGTAACCGAACATCTCGGACAAAGGCACTTCCGCCTTGACCGTCTTTCCACCGCCGGGCAGATCGTCCATACCCTGGACCATGCCGCGACGCGACGACAGATCGCCCATCACCGTACCAGTGTAGTCTTCCGGCGTTTCCACCTCCACCGACATCATCGGCTCCAGCAAAACCGGGTTGGCCTTGCGCATACCATCCTTGAACGCCATGGAGGCCGCCATCTTGAAGGCGTTCTCGTTAGAGTCCACATCATGGTAGGAACCGTCGAACAGCGTAATCTTCACATCCACCACCGGGAAGCCGGCCAACACACCACTAGGAAGCGACTCGCGCAAACCTTTTTCCACCGCAGGAATGAACTCGCGCGGAACGGTACCACCCTTGATCGCATCGACGAACTCGAAGCCCTTGCCAGTTTCATTCGGCTCCATCTTGATCCAGACGTGACCATACTGACCACGGCCACCGGTCTGCTTGGCGTACTTACCCTCAACTTCGACAGACTTGCGAATCGCCTCGCGATAGGCAACCTGAGGAGCACCCACGTTGGCTTCCACGCCGAATTCGCGCTTCATGCGATCGACCAGAATCTCCAGATGCAACTCGCCCATACCGGACATGATGGTCTGCCCAGATTCTTCGTCGGTACGCACGCGGAACGAAGGGTCTTCTGCCGCCAAACGCCCCAGCGCGATACCCATCTTCTCCTGGTCGGCCTTGGTCTTCGGCTCAACGGCAACGTGAATCACCGGCTCCGGAAACACCATGCGCTCGAGAATGATCGGCTTGTCCGGATCGCACAGCGACTCACCGGTGGTCACTTCTTTCAAGCCGATACAAGCCGCGATATCGCCCGCCAGAATCTCATCGACCTCTTCGCGATTGTTCGCGTGCATCTGCACGATACGGCCGATACGCTCTTTCTTGCCGCGCACGGAGTTGTAAACTGTGTCACCTTTTTTCAGCACGCCCGAATAGACGCGCACGAAAGTCAGCTGCCCGACGAACGGGTCGGTCATCAGCTTGAACGCCAAGGCGGAGAACTTCTCGCTATCGTCGGCCTTGCGACTGATCGGCTCACCCGTCTCGGTCTCTCCCGTCACATCAGGGATGTCGACCGGGGAGGGCAGGAACTGGATCACTGCATCCAGCATGCGCTGCACACCCTTGTTCTTGAACGCAGAGCCGCACAGCATCGGCTGAATCTCGCAGGCGATGGTGCGCGTACGGATTCCCTGAACGATCTGCTCTTCGGACAAATCGCCGTTTTCCAGGTAGAGATTCATCATCTCTTCGGACACCTCGGCAGCGCTCTCGACCAGCTTTTCGCGCCATTCCTTGGCGGTTGCCACCAGATCAGCCGGGATTTCCGTATATTCGAACTTCATCCCCTGGGAAGCCTCGTCCCAGATGATCGCCTTCATCTTGATCAGATCAACAACACCAGTAAACCCCTCCTCGGCACCAATCGGAATCACCAGAGGAACGGGGTTGGCCCTCAGACGAGTCTGCATCTGCGTGACCACCTTGAAGAAGTTGGCTCCAGTGCGATCCATCTTGTTCACGAAAGCCAGGCGCGGCACCTTGTACTTATTGGCCTGGCGCCACACGGTCTCGGATTGAGGCTGCACACCACCCACGGCGCAGTACACCATGCAGGCACCGTCCAGCACGCGCATGGAGCGCTCCACTTCGATGGTGAAATCCACGTGCCCCGGCGTATCGATGATGTTGAAGCGATGCTCAGGGAAGTTGTTATCCATCCCCTTCCAGAAACAGGTGGTCGCAGCAGAAGTGATGGTGATGCCTCGCTCCTGCTCTTGCTCCATCCAGTCCATCGTGGCAGCACCATCGTGCACTTCGCCAATCTTGTGACTTACCCCCGTATAAAACAGGATGCGCTCGGTGGTCGTAGTTTTACCCGCATCAATGTGCGCACTGATGCCGATATTGCGATAGCGTTCGATTGGTGTTTTGCGTGCCACGGTATACCTAACCTTGTCTTTATGCTTTTAGAAACGGAAATGCGAGAAAGCCTTGTTGGCGTCGGCCATGCGATGAACCTCTTCGCGCTTCTTCACAGCCCCGCCGCGACCTTCGGATGCGTCGATCAGCTCGCCCGCCAGACGCATACCCATGGACTTTTCGCCACGCTTCCGCGCAAATTCCTTCAACCAGCGCATCGCCAGAGCCATGCGGCGGGAAGGACGCACCTCGACCGGCACCTGGTAGTTGGCACCACCAACGCGACGACTCTTGACCTCCACCTGAGGCTTGGCATTGGCAATCGCCTGATTGAACACCTCGATCGGATCCTTGCCGCTCTTCTTCCCAACCTGCTCCAGCGCACCATACAAAATGCGCTCAGCAACCGACTTCTTGCCGGCAGTCATCAGCACGTTGACGAACTTGGACAAATCCTGGTTGCCGAACTTCGGATCCGGCAGGACTTCGCGCTTGGGGACTTCTCTACGTCTTGGCATATCAATACCTCAGTTATATCTGTCTAAATTCCGAATTACGCTTTTTTCGGGCGCTTCGCACCGTACTTGGAGCGAGACTGCTTACGATCCTTCACGCCAGCCGTATCCAGGCTGCCGCGCACCATGTGGTAACGCACACCCGGCAAATCCTTTACACGGCCACCGCGAATCAACACAACACTGTGCTCTTGCAGGTTGTGGCCTTCGCCGCCGATGTAGGAAATGACCTCGAAACCATTGGTCAAACGAACCTTGGCGACCTTGCGCAGCGCCGAGTTCGGCTTCTTTGGCGTCGTAGTGTAAACACGCGTACAGACACCGCGCTTTTGAGGACTGCCCGCAAGAGCCGGCACCTTGCTCTTGGTCACTTCCGCTGTACGGCCTGTGCGGACTAACTGGTTAATGGTTGGCATTGTTTCTCGCTTCCTGAAAACTATTTAAAAATTAATTGGTTAACTAAAAATAACCGCCCTGCAACTGAATCGACCCAGATCCGCACAGGAATGCACGGGCTAAAAAGACCGCGCATTCTATTGACGAAGCCTATTCCTGTCAAGCAATTAGGCGCCCTCTTGCGTCTCCGCAGCTGCTGCCACTTCGGCCAAACCTGCGCCTTCGGCGATGTCCAGCCCCAGGCGTTGCTTGCGCCGTGTCGTGTGGTATGCCAGACCCGTACCTGCCGGGATGAGACGGCCCACGATGACGTTCTCCTTGAGGCCGCGCAGATCGTCTTTCTTGCCCATGATCGCCGCTTCGGTCAGCACGCGCGTCGTTTCCTGGAAGGAGGCGGCGGAGATGAACGAATCGGTGGACAACGATGCCTTGGTGATACCCAGCAGCATGTGCTGGTAAGTAGCCGGCTGCTTGCCTTCCGCCGCCACACGTTCGTTCTCCTGCAGCAGTTCGGCGCGCTCCACCTGCTCCTTCGGAATGAAATTGGTATCGCCTTCGTCGACAATCTGCACACGGCGCAACATCTGGCGCACGATCACTTCGATGTGCTTGTCGTTGATCTTCACGCCCTGCAGACGGTACACGTCCTGCACTTCGTCGGTGATGTATTGGGCCAGCGCCTCGATACCCAGCAAACGCAGGATGTCGTGCGGATCGGCCGGACCATCCACGATCATTTCGCCCTGATTCACCACTTGGCCATCGTGCACCAGCACATGTTTGTCCTTGGTGATCAGGAATTCATGCGCCTCGCCGGAAACATCGGTGATGACCAGACGCTGCTTGCCCTTGGTTTCCTTGCCAAACGAGGCCGTGCCGGTGACTTCGGCCAGCATGCCCGCATCCTTCGGCGAACGCGCCTCGAACAATTCGGCCACGCGCGGAAGACCGCCGGTGATGTCGCGCGTCTTGGAGCTTTCCTGCGGGATGCGCGCCAGCACATCGCCAACGCCCACATGCTGCCCGTCTTCCACCGTGATGATGGAACCGACCTGGAAGGTTACCGAGATCGGCGTATCCGTCCCGGCAATCTTGATCTCGTGACCGGCATCATCCAGCAGACGCACCAGCGGACGCACGCCTTTGCCGGTAGTGGACCGCTTGGGATCGATCACCACCAGGGTGGACAAGCCGGTGACTTCGTCGATCTGCTTGGCGACGGTTGCACCTTCTTCCACATTCTCGAAACGGATACGGCCTGCGTATTCCGTAATAATCGGACGCGTATGCGGATCCCAGGTCGCCAGGATCTCGCCCGCGCGCACGGTCTTGCCTTCGCGCTCGGTCAGGTTGGCTCCGTAGGGCACCTTGTGGCGCTCGCGCTCGCGGCCGTGATCGTCCGTTACCAGCACTTCGCCGGAACGCGCCACCACCACCAGTTCGCCGCGTGCCGTCGTCACTGTCCGCATGTTCGGGCTGTACTTGATCACGCCGTTGGACTTGCTCTCGACCTGGCTGGCCACCACGGTACGCGATGCCGCGCCACCGATGTGGAAGGTCCGCATGGTCAGCTGAGTACCCGGTTCACCGATGGACTGCGCGGCAATCACGCCCACCGCCTCGCCCACGTTCACCAGACCGCCACGGCCCAGATCGCGACCGTAACACTTGGAGCAGAGACCGTAGCGCGTATCGCAGGTCAGCGGGGTGCGCACGCGCACTTCGTCGATGCCCAGCGACTCGATCTGTTCCACCTTGTCTTCGTTCAGCAAAGTGCCGGCTTCGTACAAGGTCTCGCCGGTCTCCGGATTAACCACATCGGCCGCCACCACTCGGCCAAGGATGCGCTCGCGCAGGGCTTCGATCACTTCGCCGCCTTCGACCAGTGCCTTCATCGAGCGGCCGTTGGTCGTACCGCAATCGTTTTCGGTGATCACCAGGTCTTGTGTCACATCCACCAGACGGCGCGTCAGATAACCCGAGTTCGCCGTCTTCAATGCCGTATCCGCCAGGCCCTTACGTGCACCGTGCGTGGAGATGAAGTACTGCAGCATGTTCAGGCCTTCGCGGAAATTCGCGGTGATCGGCGTCTCGATGATGGAGCCGTCCGGCTTGGCCATCAGACCGCGCATGCCGGACAGCTGGCGGATCTGCGCTGCAGAACCGCGCGCACCGGAGTCGGCCATCATGTAGATGGAATTGAACGACTCCTGCGTCACCACTTTGCCCTTCTTGTCCACGACGATCTCGCCTGTCGCCAGGTCGCGCACCGGCTCGACGCCGAGCTGATCCATCATGGCCTTGGCGACCTGGTCGCCGGTACGGCCCCAGATGTCCACCACCTTGTTGTAGCGTTCGCCCTGGGTCACCAGACCGGAGGTGTACTGGGTCTGGATCTCGTGCACTTCCTTCTCGGCTGCGGCGATCAATTCATTCTTCTGCTGCGGCACCAGCATGTCGTCCACGCAGATCGAGATGCCGGCACGGGTCGCGTAGGCAAAACCGGTATACATCAACTGGTCGGCCATGATCACCGTGTCGCGCAGACCGCAACGGCGGAAACTGGTGTTGATCAGGCGCGAGATCTCCTTCTTCTTCAGCGCCTTGTTCACCGTGCTGAACGGCAGGTTCGCCGGCAGGATTTCGGACAGGATGGCGCGACCGACTGTCGTTTCATAGCGCGTCAGCTTTTCCTGCCTCTCGCCAGCTTCATTGACAATCACTTCCTTGATGCGCACCACCACCTTGGCCTGCAGATCGACCTGGTTCGAACGGTAGGCGCGCAGTACCTCAGACACGTCTGCGTAGATGGAGCCCTCGCCCAGCGCGCCGATCTTCTCGCGTGTCATGTAATACAGCCCCAGCACGATATCCTGCGATGGCACGATGATCGGCTCGCCGTTGGCGGGCGACAACACGTTGTTCGAGGCCAGCATCAGGGTGCGCGCTTCCATCTGCGCTTCCAGCGACAACGGCACGTGCACAGCCATCTGGTCGCCGTCGAAGTCGGCGTTGAATGCCGAGCAGACGAGCGGATGCAACTGGATGGCCTTGCCTTCGATCAGGATGGGCTCGAATGCCTGGATACCCAGACGGTGCAGCGTCGGCGCGCGGTTCAGCATCACCGGATGCTCGTGAATGACTTCTTCCAGGATGTCCCACACGATGGGCTCTTCCGCCTCGACCATGCGTTTGCCAGCCTTGATCGTAGTGGCCAGCCCCATCTTTTCCAGGCGCTCGAAGATGAACGGCTTGAACAGCTCCAGCGCCATCTTCTTCGGCAGACCGCATTGATGCAGTTTCAGCTGCGGGCCCACCACGATCACGGAACGGCCGGAGTAGTCCACGCGCTTGCCCAGCAGGTTCTGGCGGAAACGGCCGCCCTTGCCCTTGATCATGTCGGCCAGCGACTTCAGCGGACGCTTGTTGGCGCCGGTCATGGCCTTGCCGCGACGACCGTTGTCCAGCAGCGAGTCCACGGACTCCTGCAGCATGCGTTTCTCGTTGCGCACGATGATTTCCGGCGCTTTCAGTTCCAGCAGGCGCTTCAGGCGGTTGTTACGGTTGATGACGCGGCGATACAGATCGTTCAGGTCGGAGGTGGCAAAGCGGCCGCCATCCAGCGGCACCAGCGGACGCAGTTCCGGCGGCAGCACCGGCAGCACTTCCATCACCATCCATTCCGGCTTGATGCCGGACTGCATGAACGCTTCCAGCACCTTCAGACGCTTGGCGTATTTCTTGATCTTGGTCTCGGAGCTGGTCGCCTCCAGTTCGGCGCGCAGCTTCTCGACTTCGGACGGCACATCCAGCGCACGCAGCAATGCGCGCACACCTTCAGCACCCATCACGGCGGAAAACTCGTCGCCGTATTCTTCCAGCTTGGCAAGGTAATCGTCCTCGGACAGCAACTGACCGCGGTTCAGCGGAGTCATGCCGGGTTCGGTCACCACATAAGCCTCGAAGTACAGCACGCGCTCGATATCGCGCAGCGTCATGTCCAGCACCATCCCCAGGCGGGATGGCAGCGACTTCAGGAACCAGATGTGCGCAACCGGAGAAGCCAGTTCAATGTGCCCCATGCGCTCGCGGCGCACTTTGGACAACGTCACTTCGACGCCGCACTTTTCGCAGATCACACCGCGATGCTTGAGACGTTTGTATTTGCCGCACAAACATTCGTAATCCTTCACCGGGCCGAAGATCTTGGCGCAGAACAGGCCGTCGCGCTCCGGTTTGAAGGTGCGGTAGTTGATGGTTTCCGGCTTCTTCACTTCGCCGTAGGACCACGAACGGATCTTTTCGGGAGAGGCCAGACCGATCTTGATCGTGTCGAACTCTTCCTTTTGTGTAACCTGCTTGAATAAATCCAGCAATGCTTTCATGTGTAACTCCTTTTAGCCTTGTGCCTGGCAGTCTTAGTGGCGTTCCAGATCGATATCGATACCCAGAGAGCGGATTTCCTTGGTGAGCACATTGAACGA
>JAJZUH010000093.1 GCA_021847165.1 Pseudomonadota bacterium | reverse complement strand
GGGCCTTTCGGGGCGATCATGATCACGTCCACATCGGCACGCGGAACAACCTGGTTGTAGTGCACGTTGAAGCCGTGCGCGAACGCCAGCGCCGCACCGGGCTTCAGGTTGGCATGCACTTCGTTGTTGTACACCTCGGGAATATTCTCGTCGGGCAACAGCATCATCACCACGTCGGCGCTCTTCACCGCAGCAGCCACTTCGGCAACCTTCAGTCCCGCACCTTCGGCCTTCTTCCAGGAAGCGCCGTTCTTGCGCAGAGCAACGGTCACGCTGACGCCGGAATCCTTCAGGTTCTGTGCGTGGGCATGGCCTTGCGAGCCGTAGCCGATGATGGTCACTTGCTTGCCCTTGATCAGGGACAGGTCTGCGTCTTTGTCGTAATAAACTTTCATGTTGGCCTCGTTAAAAAATCAGTGGTAAGAAATCGTCAGAGCTTCAGGATGCGTTCGCCGCGTCCGATACCGGAAGCGCCTGTACGCACCGTTTCCAGGATCAGGTCGTGATCGATCGCCTGCAGGAAACGATCCAGCTTGTGCCCGGTTCCGGTGAGCTCTATGGTGTAAGTCTTGTCGGAAACATCGATGACGCGTCCGCGGAAGATATCGGTCATGCGTTTCAGCTCCTCGCGGTCGTCTCCGACCGCGCGCACCTTGACCAGCATCAATTCACGCTCGATATGGTCGCCATCGGTCAGGTCCATCACGGTGACGACATCGACCAGCTTGTTCAGCTGTTTGTTGATCTGCTCGATCACCTCGTCGGAACCGCTGGTGACGATGGTCATGCGCGACATGGTCGGGTCTTCGGTCGGCGCCACGGTCAGCGACTCGATGTTGTAACCGCGTGCCGAGAACAGGCCCGCCACGCGCGACAGCGCGCCGGCTTCGTTTTCCATCAGCAAGGAGATGATGTGCCTCATTACAGGTCCTCCGCCAGGATCACTTCGGACAAGCCCTTGCCACCGGGCACCATGGGATATACGTTCTCGGTCGGGTCGGTGCGGAAATCCAGGAAGACCAGGTCGTCCTTGCGCGCAAACGCCTCTTTCAGCGCACCTTCCACATCGGAGGGTTTCTCCACCAGAATGCCGACATGGCCGTAGGCTTCAGCCAGTTTGACGAAATCGGGCAACGCATCCATGTAGGAATGCGAGTATCGGTTGCCGTGGAAGAACTCCTGCCACTGGCGCACCATGCCCAGATAACGGTTGTTCAATGCGACGATCTTGATCGGCAGCTTATATTGCTTGCAGGTGGACAATTCCTGGATGTTCATCTGGATACTGCCCTCGCCCGTCACGCACGCCACGGCCGCCCCAGGATGCGCCAGCTGCACGCCCATCGCGGCAGGCAGGCCGAAACCCATGGTACCCAGGCCGCCCGAGTTGACCCAGCGGCGGGGCTGGTCGAACTTGTAATATTGCGCAGCCCACATCTGGTGCTGGCCGACGTCCGAGGTGACGAAAGCATCGCCGTGCGTGATCCGGTGCAACGTTTCGATCACGAACTGCGGCTTGATGATCTCGTTCGAATTCTTGTACGCCAGCGAATTCGCACCGCGCCACTCGTCGATCTGCTTCCACCATTCCTTCAGGGCCGCGGCATCCGGCTTCTGCTTGCTGCTGTTCAGCACCGAAAGCAGATCGGCAAGCACATGCGCCACGTCGCCCACGATGGGCACATCGACCTTGACGCGCTTGGAGATGGACGCCGGATCGATGTCGATATGGATGATCTTGCGCGGGACGGAATTGAAATGCGACACGTTGCCGATGACGCGATCGTCGAAGCGTGCGCCTACTGCCAGCAGCACGTCGCAGTTCTGCATGCCGAGGTTGGCTTCGTAGGTGCCGTGCATGCCGAGCATGCCGAGGGATTGCCTGTCGCTGGCCGGATACCCGCCCAGCCCCATCAGCGTGTTGGTACAGGGAGCACCGAGCAGCCGCACCAGGTCGGTCAGCTGCCTGGCGGCGTCGGACAGGATCACGCCGCCACCGGCGTACACCATCGGCCGCTTGGCCTCCAGCAGAAGCTGGGCCGCACGCTTGATCTGCCCGATATCGCCGTGCGCTTGCGGAGTGTATGAGCGGATGCTCACCGTCGCGGGGTAGGAGAATTCGGTCTTCTGTTGCGACACGTCCTTGGGAATATCCACCAGCACCGGGCCGGGTCGGCCGCTCTTGGCCAGATAGAACGCCTTCTTCAGGGTGCTGGCGATGTCCCTGACATCCTTGACCAGGAAGTTGTGCTTGACGCAAGGACGCGTAATACCGACCGTATCCACTTCCTGGAAGGCATCCTCGCCGATATAGCTGGTCGGCACCTGGCCGCTGATCACCACCAGCGGGATGGAATCCATGTAGGCCGTCGCGATACCGGTCACCGCATTGGTCACCCCGGGGCCGGAAGTGACCAGAGCCACCCCGACCTTGTCGGTGGAACGCGCATAACCGTCGGCTGCATGCACCGCCGCCTGTTCGTGGCGCACCAGCACATGCTTGACCTGCTCCTGCTTGAACAACTCATCGTAGATGAAAAGCACCGCGCCGCCGGGATAGCCGAACACATATTCGACACCCTCTTCCTGCAAACAGCGGATAGTTATTTCTGCGCCCGTCAGTTCCATGAACCCACTACCTTGAGAAAACAACGAAAGACCGGGCAAGATAAAGGCTGGCGGTGTTTTGGTCAACCCCTGCAACGCGTCCGGAACGGCAAAATCCCTAAGTAATGCAGGAATTTGCTAGTATGCGCGCCGATTATCCGGGAGTCGCCGAACTGTCCACGCCACAGCAACTGTCCGAATTCCTCGCCCAAGCCGAGCGGCGCGCCTACAAACAGGCGCAATTCGCCGTGCGCGACGAGCATGTGGCCCTGGATATCGTGCAGGATGCCATGCTGAAGCTCGCGGAACGCTACGGAGACCGTCCCGCCGAAGAGTTCCCCATGCTGTTCCAGCGCATCCTGCAGAACACGATACGCGACTACTACCGCCGCCAGAAAGTACGGTCGTTCTGGACCACCCTGATGTCTTCGCTCGCTCCGCAGCAGGATGGGGAGGATTTCGACCCGTTCGACACGCTGCAGGACGAGAACAATGAAAGCCAGCCGGCCCGTCCGGACGAGGCACTGGCGCAATCCCAGCTGATCGATGTGATCGAGGATGCATTGAGCAAACTTCCCGCCCGTCAACGCGAAGCCTTCCTGCTGCGTTATTGGGAGGAAATGGACACGGCGGAAACGGCAGCGGCCATGGGTTGCTCGGAAGGCAGCGTCAAAACGCACTGCTCACGAGCCACCCATGCGCTTTCGGCGATGCTCAAGGAACGGGGGATAGACCTATCATGAACACCAAATTGACCACTCAAGAAATCGGGAGCTTGCTGGACCAATCCACCCGCCAGCTCGACCGCCGCACGCTTGACCAGCTGCAGATGGCGCGCCAGCACGCCCTGCACAGCCAGCGCGTATCGGTATCGACCTGGGTAAGCCAGAACGGCATGCTGCATGGACGCCTGCAACTTTCCGCACGCGCGCTGAACTGGATCATTGCGGCTGTCGTGGCAAGCCTGCTGGTAATCAATGTGACCTACTGGAGCAACCTGTCCGAGCACGATCATAGCGACATCGATATCGCCATCCTGACCGACGACCTGCCGGTCGACATGTATGTCGATTAATCATTCACGGACCATTTGATGCCAGCTTTGTTGCGGAACCTGCTTGCCCTGTTGTTGTTTGCGTCCTGTTGCCTGCCGCTCACGGCTCGCGCCCAGAGCTGGGAGAGCCTGAGCGCACAGCAAAAGGAAGCGCTTGCACCTTTGGCCGCCACATGGGATTCGCTGTCGGACAAGCAAAAGGCGGTTTTCCTCCCGATTGCCAGACGCTATCCGCAACTTCCTCCGCAGAAACAGCAACGCCTGCACGCACAGATGGAAAAATGGAGCAGGCTCACCCCCGAGCAGCGCAAGCGCGCCCGGGAAAAATACAAGGCATTCAACAAGGTTCCGGCAGAACAACGCGAGGCCGTGAAGCGGATGGTGCGCGAACAGCAGGCTGCCAGCGGCGTCCCGGCGGCAGCGCCCTAGCCCACCGCAATCGGCACCCCCCTCCCATTCACCGCCGATCCGTCACGAGCACGGCACGGCGGTATTGTCAGCGCCGCTCGGTACGCCAGAGCATGCCCAGCGCCAGGGCCAGGAACAGCCAGCTCATCGCCGTCGCGCTCAGCAGGGGCGACCATTCGTTCAGCGCTCCGATATTGGCAAACAGCCTGCCGATGAAGTGGAAGCTCAGCCCCAGCACGATACCGATGAATATTTTGCCGCTGATACCGCCCTCGCGCCGCTGATAGGCGGAAAAAGGCAAGGCCAGCAGCATCATCACCAGCACCGCAAACGGATAGACCAGCTTGTTCCACATTGCGATCTCGTAACGCGTGGTCTTCTGGTGATTGTCGCGCAAGTGCGCAGTGTACTGGTACAGATTCCAGGCCGACATCTGCTCGGGCACCACCAGCAGCACGCTCAGGATGTCCGGATTCAGCGACGAGCGCCATTCCTCGCTCGCTCGATTGTCGGTGTAGGCACCCTGCCTGTCGAACCGCGTCTGCCGCACGCCCTCCAGTTGCCAGCGGTCGTCCTCCAGATAGGAGGCCCGCTCGGCATCGGTGATGCTGCGCAAATGATAGGTATCGTCGAACTCGTAGATACTGATGTCCAGCAGCGACGTATCGGGCAGCACGCTCTTCACATTGATGAAGCTGCGTTCGTCCTTGACCCACACGCCGGAACGGAACTCCTTGACCGAAACCTTCGCGTTCTGCGCCTTCAGGCGCAATTGCTGCGCCATGCGCTCGCTCGATGGCGCAACGATCTCACCGCAAACGAAACACAGCACCACCAGCGGCAAGCCGATGCGGGCCAGCGCACTCACCATCTGCTTGAGCGATACGCCGGAACTGCGATAAACGGTGAGCTCGGAGTTCGCTGCCATCTGCACCATGGCGAAGATGGTGCCGATCAGCACCGCGACCGGGAACAGTTCGTAGATATGCCCCGGAATGGTGAGCGTCACGAACAGCAGCACATAACCCAGCCGGTAGTCGCCACGCCCCATCGAATTGAGTTCGTTGATCAGGTCGAGCAGGGCGAACAGCATGATGAGCGCCGCGAACACCAGCGCGATGCTGGCATAAATCTCCCTGCCCAGATAACGCGTAAGCAGCTTCATCGTCTCAGCCTGCGCCAGGAAGAAGCCGACGAGCGGTGGTAGAACAGCAACAGCATCACCGCGAACATCAACAGGTGGATGCCCAGCAGGCCCGCCGCGGGACTGATCTTGCCGCGCGCCACCCAGGAATTGGTCACGCTGATCATGTTGTTGTAGAACATGTAGATCACCATCGCCGTGATCAGGTTGAGCGAACGTCCGGCACGCGGGTTCACGAAGCTCAGCGGGATCGCCAGCAAGGACAGGATCAGTGCGCTGAATGGCAGGCCGATGCGCCACTCCAGCTCGGATATATTCCATGCGGTCGGATTCTGCAGCAGATAGAGCGTTGAATACGCCTGGAGATGGGGCAATTCCTGACGCAACTCGGCAGGCTCGATGCGCATGGCATAACGCTCGAATTCGACGATCTTGAAATCCGCCTGGCCGGGCACGCCTTCATAGCGCGTACCGTTCAGCATGACCAGAAAACGATCGCCATTCGGCGCCGTCTCCTGAAATCCTTCCTTGGCGACCATCGTGCCTTCCTTGCCGTTCTGGGTGGACTGCACGAAGATGTTGCCGACGCGTTTCTTCTGCGAATCGACGTCCTCCAGGAAGAAAACGCGGTCTGCCTGCTTGGACTCGCGGAACGCACCCGGCGTGGCGGCCGACACATCGTCGCGGCTGTCCAGCCTGCGCTTGAATTCATCCGCCTTGGACAAGGCCCATGGCGACAACACCAGGCTGAGCAGAGCGATCACCAGCGTCACCGGAAGGGCATAGCCCAGCACGGGACGTACCCAGCGCGTCAATCCGATACCGGAAGTGAACCACACCACCATCTCGCTGTCGCGGTAGCTGCGCGATAGCGTCAGCAACACCGACAGGAACAGGCTGATGGACAGCAGTACCGGCAGGTAATTGAGCGAGGCGAAACCCAGCATCGCCAGCACGCCGTCCACTGCCAGCGCCCCGCTGACCGACTCGCCCAGCAGCCGGATCAATTGGGTGAACACGACGATGCCGAGTAGAATCGAAGACACCAGCAGCCCCGTACCGGCGAATTCGCGCACCAGCGACCAGTAAAAGATGCCGTGCAGACGTGGCTTCTTTGACTTTTGCGGCGGGGATTGCGGATAATCCGTCATCGGAGACAGTTCTGAGATTAATGAGGAGAGGCGCGTGGAATTTAGCATAAAACAAGGCAGTCCGGAAAAACTGAAGAGCGGCTGCGTCGTGGTCGGTGTATTCGATGGCGGCAAATTGTCGAAAGCCGCGCAAGCGCTCGACAAGGCTGCCAAACATGCCCTCAGCGACCTCATCGCCCGCGGCGACATGAGCGGCAAGTCCGCCTCCACCCTGCTGCTGCACAAGCTGCCCGGCATCGCAGCCGAGCGCGTGCTGCTGGTTGGCCTGGGCAAGGACGGCGAGCAGAACAACAAGAGCAGCGTCGAGATCCTGGGTGCGACGTTCAAGGCACTGAACGCGACACCGGCCAAGGACGCCTTGCTGTACATCGTCGACGAAGGCGTGGGCAAGGATGCCGCATGGACCATCAGGCAAGCCGTGTTTGCCGCCGCCGAGCAGGCGTTCCGCGCCGACGGCATGAAGAGCAAGCCGGCCAAGGCGGCCACGCTCAAGCACATCACCTTCGCCTCGCTGGAAAAACCGGTTGCTGCGCTGAAAGCCGCACTCGACCAGGCCGCCGCCACCGCCCACGGCATGGAACTCGCCAAGACGCTGGGCAACCTGCCCGGCAACGTGTGCACGCCGACCTACCTGGCCGCCAAGGCGCTGGCATTGGGCAAGTCGCACAAGGGCATCAAGACCACCGTGCTGGAAGAAAAAGACATGCAGAAGCTGGGCATGGGCTCTTTCCTCTCCGTCACGCGCGGCAGCGAACAGCCGGCCAAGCTGATCACCCTGGAATACTATGGCGCAGCGAAAACGCAGAAACCCGTCGTGCTGGTCGGCAAGGGCATCACCTTCGATACCGGCGGCATCTCGCTCAAACCCGGCGCCGAGATGGACGAGATGAAATACGACATGTGCGGCGCCGCCAGCGTGCTCGGCACCCTGCAGGCCGTCGCCGAGATGGGCCTCAAGCTCAACGTGGTCGGCGTGATCCCGACATGCGAGAACATGCCTTCCGGCAAGGCCACCAAGCCCGGCGACATCGTCACTTCCATGTCCGGCCAGACCATCGAGATATTGAACACCGATGCCGAAGGTCGCCTGATTCTGTGCGACGCACTGACCTATTCGAAGAAATTCAACCCGGATACGGTGATCGACATCGCCACCCTCACCGGCGCCTGCGTGATCGCGCTGGGCCATGTCGCCAGCGGCATGTTCGCCAACGAGGACAAACTGGCGCAGGAACTGCTCGCCGCGGGCGAACAGTCGCACGACCGCATCTGGCAGCTGCCGCTGTGGGA
>JAJZUH010000092.1 GCA_021847165.1 Pseudomonadota bacterium | reverse complement strand
AATACCAGATGATGATGGTGGATGCGCCCAATGTTCCGGTCGATGAACTGAAGACCGCGATACGCTGGAAGATCAAGGATGCGCTCAGCTACCACATCGACGATGCGACCATCGACGTGCTGCAGATTCCGAGCGGCAAATACGGCAGCGACCGTCCGCAATCCCTGTATGCGGTCGCCGCATCCAACGAGACCATACGCAAGCGCATCGCGCTGTTCGAGAAGGCCAAGCTCGACCTGAGCGTGATCGACATTCCTGAAACGGCACAGCGCAACCTCGCTGCGCTGTTCGAGATGGAGGCGCGCGGATTGGCCATGCTGACTTTCGGCGACGAAGGCGGATTGCTCACCATCACCTGCGACGGAGAGCTGTTCCTGGCGCGCCGGATGGATATCACGCTGGGGCAACTGCAGGATGCGGACGAGAACCTGCGCCATCAATATCTGGATCGCTTGGAACTCGAAGTGCAGCGTTCGCTGGATTATTTCGATCGCCAGTTCCACCATATCCCGGTGAATCGCATCCTGCTTTCCGCGCCGCCCTCTCTTGGCCTGGATAAACGTTTGACGGATAGCCTGGGCGTGCCTGTCGAAACGCTGGACCTGGCACAGGGAATGGATATCTTTGCCGTGCCGGAACTGGCGGACAGCGAATTCGCCAGTTACGCGTTGCCGGTGCTGGGCGCTGCGCTGCGGCAGGAGAAGAAGGCGCTATGAGCCAGCAGATCAACCTGTTCAATCCGATTTTCATGACGCAGAAGAAATACTTTTCTGTGGTCACCATGCTGCAGGCGCTGGGGCTGATCGTGCTGGGCTCGGCTGTGTTCTATGCCTATGCGGTCTATCAGGTTGCCCAGCTATCGAAACAGGCAGACGAGATGACCCGGCGCTATGCGGCCGAACAGAAACGGCTGGCCAATTTCACCAACGAATTTTCGCTGCAGCGCTCGCAGCAGATGCTGGACGAGGAGCTGAAGCGGCTGGAAGCGCAGGTGCAGGCGCAGGAAATGGTGCTGGCCACGCTGAAGAGCGGCGTCATCGGCAACACCGAAGGCTATTCGGAATACATGCGCGCCTTCGCGCGCCAGTCGATCAACGGGCTCTGGATCACGGCATTCGACATCGTCGGCGACGGCGCCCAGATGAGCCTGAGCGGAGGAGTGGTGAATCCACAACTGGTGCCCTCGTATATCCAGCGCCTGGGCAAGGAAAAGATCATGCACGGCAAGACGTTTTCGACGCTGCAGATGCAGCAGCCGAAGAAGGACGGCGAGCGGGCGGTACCGCGCTATGTGGAGTTCAGCCTGCGCTCGACTGCGGCAGCCGATGAGGTGAAGAAATGAAGCTGCCAGCGCAAATCGGCAAGCTCGTTGTCCGGGTGGATGGCATGTCCTTGCGCGAGCGCGCCCTGATATTCGTGGCCATCGCGTTCCTGCTGGTTTCGCTGATCGATTCCCTGTTCCTGGAGCCGCTGCTGATCCGGCAGAAGAATCTGTCCGCCCAGGTCATCCAGCAGCAGGAGAAGATGAAGGAAATCCAGGCGCAGATCGCTGCGCTGCTGCAGGCCAAGCAGGCCGATGCCAATTCGCCGCAGCGCGAGCGTATCCGCACATTGCGCCAGCAGCTGGCCGAGGGAGATGCGTATCTGCAGGATCGCCGCGACAAGCTGGTTCCGCCGGAGAGGATGGCCGGCCTGCTCGAGCAGGTGCTGAACCGCAACGACCGCCTGAAGCTGGTCGCGCTCAATACCTTGCCGGTGAGCCTGCTGATCGAGCCATCCGGCGAGACGGCGCCTGTCCGCGCGACCGGGCCGGAGAAGCAAATATACAAGCACGGGGTGACGATCACGGTACGCGGCAGTTATGCCGACCTGCTGCAATACCTCACCGCACTGGAAAAGCTGCCTACCCAGATGTACTGGGGGGTGGCGAAGATGGGGGTGGTCGAGTACCCCACTGCGGAACTGTCGTTGACGCTGTACACACTGAGTTTGGACAAGACATGGCTACAGATCTGAGGGCGCTGCTGGCAATCGCGCTGCTGTGCCTGGCGCACGTGGTGGCGGCCGAGACATTGCCGGACCCGACCCGCCCCTCCATCGACCTGGGCAGCAGCGGTGCGGGTGGAGCGGGGGACGGCACTCCGGTCGAAGCCGCGCCGCCGGGTTTGCAATCGGTCATCATCTCGCCGCAGTATCGTGCCGCCATCATCAACGGCGAGACGGTGGTGCTGGGCGGCAAGAGCGGAGACTCGAGGCTGGTCGAGGTGCGCGAGAACAGCGTGGTGCTGGAGAATGCGCGTGGCCGGCGCGTGATGGAGCTGTTCCCCAGGGTGGGCATCAAGAAAAACGAAGCGGCACAACAAGAGGGTCGCACACAGGAGAAGGCAACCGGTCAGGCTGATCTGCCCGGACAGGCTGCAGGAGGAATCAAATGAATCGAGTATCGGGATTGTTGCTGGTGTTGCTGTTATCTGCCTGTGCGGCGGGCGGCGGGCCGAAGAACGAGGCGGCGGAGAAGATCAAGCAGGAGATGGATGCCGCCGCTGCGCCGCGCGAAGCCGCGAAGCAGGAGTCGGTGGACCAGGCGTTGCTGCCGCCGCTGGCGATACCCGCTCCGCAGACCGACAGCAAGCCGCTGGAAACCAAGTTCGACCTGGCGGTGAACAATACCGCCGCCAAGCAGGTGTTCATGGCGATCGTCTCGGGCACGCGCTACAGCGTGCTGGTACATCCCGATGTCAACGGCTTCATCTCGCTGAACCTCAAGGACGTGACCGTATTCGATGCGCTCGAGGCGATACGCGAGATGTACGGCTACGACTACAAGGTGGACGGCACGCGCATCTATATCCAGCCGCTGACCTTGCAGACGCGCATCTTCCAGGTGAACTACCTGACCGGACTGCGCGCTGGCACCACCTCGGTGCGCGTGACGTCGAGCGCGCTGACCGACAGTACCGGCGCTTCGACCACCCCGATGGGCGGCGGCGGGGGCATGCAGAATGCCAACCAGGGCACGACCATCGTCGGCGGCGGCGACAGCAAGAACCTGAAGTTCGAGCGCGGCACCGACAACAGCAGCAAGGTCACCACCACCACGACCTCCGATTTCTGGAATGACCTGGGCCAGGCGATCCGGGCCATCGTGGGCGACGAAAAGGGGCGCAGCGTGGTCATCAGCCCGATGTCCGGCGTGATCGTGATACGCGCGATGCCGGAAGAGCTGCGGAGCGTCGCCGCCTACCTCAAGGCGTCGCAGATCTCGGTCGAGCGCCAGGTGATCCTGGAAGCCAAGATCGTCGAGGTGCAACTGAACGAATCGTTCCAGTCCGGGGTGAACTGGGCCATCTTCAAGAACGGCCCGAACAGCCACCTGACCGCAGGCCAGGGCAGTCCGGGCAGTTCGCTGGCGTCGGGCGGTGCGGCCGCGACCGCCTTGTCCAACACCACGCTGGCCTCGACGCCCGGAGCCAACCTGCAGACGACCGCCGCCACGGCGCTGCCGACCGGTACCACGGCGGGTTCGCTGTTCGGCCTGGCATTCCAGACCAGCAACTTCGCCACCTTGCTGAACTTCCTCGAGACGCAAGGCAATGTGCATGTGCTGTCCAGCCCGCGCATCGCCACCCTGAACAACCAGAAGGCCGTGCTGAAGGTCGGCACGGACGAGTTCTTCGTGACCGGCGTCACCGGCGGCATGCAGTCGACATCGCTGGTGCCGGGAGTCCCGCCCACCGTGACGGTGCAACCGTTCTTCTCCGGCATCGCGCTCGATGTGACGCCGCGCATCGACGAGAACAACGAGATCATCCTGCATGTGCATCCTTCGGTCAGCGCGGTTTCCACCGTGAACAAGTTGGTCGACCTCGGAGCGACGATGGGAACGATGAACCTGCCGCTGGCGTCCAGCACGATATCGGAAACGGACAGCATCGTGCGTGCGCGCGACGGCCAGATGGTCGCCATCGGCGGCCTGATGCGCCAGGCCGAGACCAACAACGACTCCGGCATACCGATGCTGCCGAAATCGCTCTTCGGGCAGACCAACCGGAATACCGAGAAGCGCGAACTGGTGATCCTGCTGAAGCCGACCGTCGTGGATAGCGACAAGGACTGGTCGCAGGACATCGCGCACAGCCGCGATCAGATAAACGGTTTCTCCAAGTAAACATCATGTACCTAGCGCACTTCGGACTGCGCGAATTACCGTTCTCGCTCACGCCTGACACCAGCTTCTTTTTCGCCTGCACCAATTACCAGGAAGGGCTGAACACCCTGCTGGTGGCGGCGCGTACCGGCGAGGGTTTCATCAAGATCGTCGGCGAGGTCGGCAACGGCAAGACCCTGCTGTGCCGCAAGTTCCTCGCCACGCTGAGCAGCGACCGCGAGACCACCACCGATATCGGCACGCAGGACGGCGGCATCAGCGGCCGCCATGCGGCCAAGTTCATCACGGCCTACATCCCCAACCCCTATCTGGAGCCGCGCAGCCTGTTGCTGGCGCTGGCGGAGGAATTCCGCATCGAAGTCGACAGCGCCATCGACCAGCACATGCTGTTGAAGGCGCTGACGCTCACGCTGCTCAATTTTGCGCGCGAAGGGAAGCGCGTGCTGGTGTGCCTGGACGAGGCGCAGGCGATGCCGCTGGAGAGCCTGGAAGTGCTGCGCCTGCTGACCAACCTGGAAACCGAGAAGCGCAAACTGATGCAGGTGGTGTTGTTCGGGCAGCCGGAGCTGGATGAGCGCCTGAAGCAGAATTCGGTGCGCCAGCTGCGTCAGCGCATCAGCTTCCAGTATCAATTGAACGGATTGCACCGCGACGAGATGGATCGCTATCTGCGCCATCGCCTTGCCGTGGCCGGTTTCAAGGGCGAGACCCTGTTTGGGTCGGGGGCCGTCAGCCTGCTCCACCGGGTGACGCACGGCACGCCCAGGCTGGTCAACATCATCGCGCACAAGGCGCTGATGCTCGCCTATGCCGAAGGACGCCAGCAGGTGCTGTCGCGGCATGTGCGCAAGGCGGCAGCCGATACGCCGGAAGCCTATCCGGACTGGATGCGCTGGGTTTGGTGGGGCGCTGCGGCGGTGGCGTTGTCGATCTTGCTGGCGGTCGGCATCTGGCTGCGATGAGTCTGATCAATCAGGTGCTGAACGAGCTGGAAAACCGGGGGACGACCGTGCCCCTGGGCGAGTCCACGATACGCCCGGTCCCCCCGCGCAAACGTTCCCATGTGCTGCGCTATGCGATCCTGGCGTTGTCGCTGCTGGCCGTGCTGGCAGCGGCCAAGTGGTATTGGGGGCGCGCGGAAGCGCCTGTGCCGGAAAAGACGTTGGCGGTCGTGCCGGTGATTGCCGCTGTCCCGCAGGCCGTCAGCGCGCCTCTTGTGCCCGTTTCGGCGCCGGCCGAGACGACTGCGAACATGGTCGGCGAGGCGGCGTCATCCGTGCCTGCCGGCACGCTGCATGGCAAACCCTTGCTGGTGGTGAGCGGCGAAGCACAGACCGAGAATGCTCCGGTTGCCGGCAAGCCGAGGCGGCACCGGCCTGAACGCGCTGCGGATGAAAGTGCAGGGGCGGTAGCGGGTACGCAGGCGGGCGACCCGGAGAGCCAGCAGATCAAGATCGTCACACCGCAGCAGCGCGCCGAGAACGAGTTCCGCAAGGCCAATCTGGCGGTGCGGGAGGGAAGGACAAGCGATGCGCTGGCAGGCTACGAACAGGCGCTGCTGCTCGATCCGCTGCATAAGGAAGCGCGTCTGGCATGGGCCGGACTGCTCATCAGCCTCAAGCGCAACGACGATGCCGAAGGCGTGTTGAAAAGGGGATTGAAGCGCGACCCGCGCGACGCGGCGTTCGCCATGCTGCTGGCGCGCCTGCAGGTGGAACGGGGGGAGGTGCCGCTGGCCCTGACGACCTTGCAGAAGACCCTGCCCTATGCCGAAGGCCAGGCCGATTATCAGGCCTTCGTGGCTGCCCTGCTGCAACGCCAGGAACGGCACGACGAAGCCATCGCGCATTATCAGGCCGCGCTCAAGCTGGCGCCCGGCAGCGGCATCTGGCTGCTGGGCATGGGCATCTCCCTGCAGGCGCTGCATCGCAACGATGAGGCGCGCACTGCCTACCAGCGCGCGCTGGCCTCGAACAGCCTGAATGCCCAATTGCAGGCATTCGTGCAGAACAAGCTCAAATCACTTTGACGTTCGCCGTGTGCATCAGCGGTCGTGCGGCAGCGTCCGCGCGATCACCCAGGCGCTGACTTCGCTCGCGCCGGCCTGCTTCAGGGCGCGCGCCAGTTCGCCGATCGAGGCGCCTGTCGTCATCACGTCGTCGACGATGGCAACATGCTTGCCGCGCACGTCGGCATCGGGTTTGCAGACAAATGCCTGGCGCATGTTCTTGTCGCGTTCCTTCCATGGCAGCGAGGATTGCGGCGGCGTATTGCGCACCCGCTCGCAGGCATCCGGCAGCAGCGGGATGCCGAAGCGGCGCGCGAGGCGGCGCGCCAGCAGCAGGGACTGGTTGAAGCCGCGTTCGCGCAGCCGGGCCGGGTGCAGCGGCAGGGCGAGCAGGCGGTCGGGCCGCGTGGTCACCCGTTCGGCCAGCGCATCCGCCAGAAAATCGACCAGCACCAGGTGGTCGCGGAACTTCAGGGCCTGGACCAGCTTGTCGAGCGGGAAGTTGTAGCTGAATGCGGCCACGGCATGGTCGAACGGAGGCGGCTGGCGCAGGCACTCGCCGCATACGCTGCCGGCCAGAGTGGGCAGCGCGCAGACCGGGCAGTGCTGTGCGGTGAGGCGCGGCAGTTCGGCAGCGCAGGCGGCGCAGCATATGCCGTCATGGCTGCTGGCGCCGCACAGCAGGCAAGGCTGGGCCGGCAGCAGGCGCTTAAAATTTGCACCGATGTCAAACGGGTGTTGGGATAAAATGGACATGTCGTTCCGATCCTGTTGCTGTTCGGGGTCGAGGATGCGTTTCCGCCATTCTACTTGCTTGCCCACAACTTTATGCAAACCCAGACCATCGAATTCGCCCGTCCCGCCAAACCGCAGGCATCGTCGCAGCGCTGGAGCGTTGCGGCCATCGAAGCCTTGTTCAAATTGCCGTTCGCCGACCTGCTGTTCCGTGCCCAGCAAACGCATCGCGAACATTTCGACCCGAATGCGGTGCAGCTTTCCACTTTGCTGTCGATCAAGACGGGCGGCTGTTCCGAGGATTGCGGCTACTGCCCGCAGTCGGCCTTCCACGATGCCGGCGTGGAGAACCGCAAGATGCTGGAAGTGCAGGAGGTCATCAACGCAGCCAAGGCGGCGCAGGCCGCCGGGGCCGACCGTTTCTGCATGGGCGCCGCCTGGCGCGAGCCCTCCAGGGAAGACATGGCTGCCGTGGTCGAGATGGTGAAAGAGGTCAAGGCGCTGGGCATGGAGACCTGCGCCACCCTGGGCATGCTGAACGACGAACAGACCGAGCAACTGCGCCAGGCCGGGCTCGACTACTACAACCACAACCTGGATACCGCGCCGGAGTTCTACGGCAACATCATCAGCACGCGCGACTACCAGGAACGCCTGGATACGCTGGAGCGCGTGCGCAAGGCCGGCATGCATGTATGCAGCGGCGGTATCGTCGGCATGGGCGAAAGCCTCACGCAGCGCGCCGGGCTCATCGCCCAGCT
>JAJZUH010000091.1 GCA_021847165.1 Pseudomonadota bacterium | reverse complement strand
CTGAGTTTGGCACGCGACAGCAGCGCCGAACAGCTGATGGATGCCACTCAGCTCAAATACGTGCGCCAGATCGAGCAGGATTACGTCAAGCGCATCGAGGATATCCTGATCCCGATCACCGGCGCCCAGAATGTGCGTGCCCAGGTCACCGCCAGCCTCGATTTCGCGCAAACCGAACAGACCGCCGAGACCTTCCGCCCCAACCAGCCGCCCAACCAGGCCGCGGTGCGCAGCCTGCAAACGCTGGAAACGCAGAACGGCACCGGCGGCACCGGCGGCGTTCCGGGTGCGCTGACCAACCAGCCGCCCGTCCCGGCCACCGCACCGATCGCCGCACCGGCCAGCGCCGTATCCGCCACGGCCGGACTGGCCAGCAGCTCGCACAAGGAACTGACCACGAACTATGAAGTGGATCGCACCATCCAGCATACCAAGCTGCCGGTGGGCAGCATCAAGCGCCTGTCCATCGCCGTGGTGGTAAACAATCCCAGCACCACCGACAAGGATGGCAAAGTCACCTCACGCCCCTACACCGATGCCGAGAAGGCGCAAATCGCCGCCCTGATCAAGGACACCGTCGGCTTCGACGAACAGCGCGGCGACAGCCTGAACCTGCTCAACAGCGCTTTCAACGAGCAGC
Source organism: Pseudomonadota bacterium (assembly GCA_021847165.1). GTDB lineage: Bacteria > Pseudomonadota > Gammaproteobacteria > Burkholderiales > Gallionellaceae > Sideroxyarcus. The sequence goes on along the minus strand of JAJZUH010000091.1, from coordinate 7,199 downwards.
AGGAAGTGATCCCGGAAACGCCGATGTGGAAACAGCCGGACACCATCGCGATGGCGAAGGATCTCTTCAAATACCTGCTGATCGCCGGCGGCATCGGCTTCCTGCTGTTCGGTATCATCAAGCCGGCTTTCAAGACCATCACCGAACAGACAGCCGCCCAAGAGCAGGCAGTGCAGGCGATGGCCCAGCATAGCCCGTCCCAGCATGCCGGCAGCGCCACCGGCGCTTATGCCGCACAGCAACAGGGCAGCTCTTATGAGGATAACCTGCAGCTCGCCAAGCAACTGGCGAAGGACGACCCCAAGATCGTCGCCACGGTGGTCAAGGAATGGGTGAACAAAGATGAGTGATGCCGGCATAACCAAGAGCGCCATCCTGCTCATGACACTGGGCGCCGACGAGGCCGCCGACGTGATGAAATATCTGGAGCCCAAGGAGGTGCAGAAGATCAGTGGCGCCATGGTCGCGCTGAAGAATCTGTCGCGCGAGGAGATCGCCAACGTGTTCGACGAGTTCCACGTCATCGCCTCCCAGAAAACCACCATCGGCATGGACTCGGACGAATACATACGCAACATGCTGACCAAGGCGCTGGGCGACGACAAGGCCGCCGGCCTGCTCGACCGCATCCTGCACAACAGCGACACCAGCGGCATCGAGAGCCTGAAATGGATGGACCCGGCCTCCGTTGCCGACCTGATCGCCAACGAACACCCGCAGATCATCGCCACCATCATGGTGCACCTGGAGCCCGACCAGGCCGCCAGCGTGATGGCGCTGATGACCGAGCGTACCCGCAACGACGTCATGCTGCGCATCGCCACGCTGGACAGCGTGCAACCGACCGCATTGCATGAACTGAACGACGTCCTGATCAAGCTGCTCTCGGGCAACGCCGTCGGCAAGAAGAGCATCAAGGGCGGCGTCAAGACCGCCGCCGAGATTCTCAACTTCATGGGCAACCAGGATGCGGTACTGGATTCGGTGCGCAGCCACGACAGCGAGCTGGCACAGAAGATGATGGACGAGATGTTCGTGTTCGAAGACCTGCTGAATGTGGACGATCGCGGTATCCAGCTGGTATTGCGCGAAGTGCAGTCCGAATCGCTCATCGTCGCGCTCAAGGGTGCCAGCGAAGAGCTGCGCGAGAAGATTTTCAAGAACATGTCGCAGCGTGCGGCAGAGATGCTGCGCGAGGACCTGGAGGCCAAAGGGCCGGTCAAGCTCAGCGAAGTGGAATCCGAACAGAAGGAGATCCTCAAGATCGTGCGCCGGCTGGCCGACGAAGGCCAGGTGGTGATCGGCGGCAAGGGGGAAGAAGCCTATGTCTGATACCGTGGCACCGGAAAAACTTACTGCCTGGCAACGCTGGGAACTGCCCACGTTCGAGGCCAATCGCGTTATCCGGCCGGGCGACGTGCAATTGCCGACCGCCGCGCAAATCGAGGACATGCAGCGGCAGGCGCGCGAAGAGGGATTCCAGGCAGGTCACGCGGAAGGCCGCGCGGAAGGCCTGCAGAAAGCCCTGCAGGAGAACCAGCGTCTGGCCGAATTGCTGGGAGCGCTGGAACGCAATATCGATGAACAGGTCGCACGCGAACTGCTCGACCTGTCCCTGGACATCGCCCGCCAGATGCTGCATCAGGCGCTCAAGGTCAATCCCGAACTGTTGCTCGGCGTAATCCGCGAAGCCATCGGCACGCTGCCTCATTTCAGTCAGGGCGCGCATCTGGTATTGCATCCGGACGATGCCGTACTGGTACGCGAGCGCATGGGCGAACAATTGGCGCATTCCGGCTGGAAGATCTTCGAGGATGCCCGTATCGAGCGCGGCGGAGCCCGCGTCGAGACCGCCAACAGCCAGATCGACGCGTCGCTGGAGACACGCTGGAAGCATGTCGTCGCCGCACTGGGAAAAGACACCTCATGGCTGGTACAAGAATGAACAAGGTTTTCCAATGAACCCCCACCAACAGAACTGGCAGAACGTGCTGCGCCTGAACCGCGACATGGTGGCGCAGGCCAACCCGCTGCAAGTGAGCGGCCGCCTGACCAAAGTCACCGGGCTGGTGATGGAAGCCGTCGGCCTGCGCATGGCCGTGGGCGGAACCTGCTGGATCGAATTGCCCAACAACCGCATCGAGGCGGAAGTGGTCGGCTTCGCCGGCGACCGCCTGTTCCTGATGCCGGAAAACGACGTGCAAGGCCTGGTTCCCGGCGCCCGCGTCACGCCGGCGGAGCCGCTGCGCGCGCCTGCCGCCATCGGCGCACGCCAGCAGCCGCGCCGCCGCGCCGCCGATCTGGCGCGCCATCTGCCGGTCGGGGAATGCCTGCTCGGGCGCGTGCTGGACGGCGCCGGCCGCCCGCTCGACCAATATGGCCCGCTGCTGGAAAGCAAGAGTGCTCCGCTGCAAAGCCGCCCGATCAACCCGCTGGAACGCGCCGCGATCAAGGAAGCGCTGGATGTCGGCGTGCGCGCCATCAACAGCCTGCTCACCGTCGGCCGCGGCCAGCGCATGGGCCTGTTCGCCGGTTCCGGCGTCGGCAAGAGCGTGCTGCTGGGCATGATGGCGCGCTACACCAGCGCCGACGTGATCGTGGTCGGCCTGATCGGCGAACGCGGCCGCGAGGTGAAGGAATTCATCACCGACATCCTCGGCAAGGAAGGCCTGAAGCGTTCGGTCGTGGTCGCCGCCCCCGCCGACACCAGCCCGCTGATGCGCCTGCAGGGCGCGGCCTACGCCACCACCATCGCCGAATATTTCCGCGACCAGGGCAAGAACGTGCTGCTGATCATGGATTCGCTCACCCGTTATGCCATGGCGCAACGCGAGATCGCGCTGGCCATCGGCGAACCGCCCGCGACCAAGGGCTACCCGCCTTCCGTGTTCGCCAAACTGCCGCAACTGGTAGAGCGTGCAGGCAACGGCGCCGAGGGCGGCGGCTCGATCACCGCGTTCTATACCGTGCTGACCGAGGGCGACGACCAGCAGGACCCGATCGCCGACAGCGCGCGCGCCATTCTCGACGGCCACATCGTGCTGTCGCGCCGCCTGGCCGAACAGGGCCATTACCCGGCCATCGACATCGAGGCCTCGATCAGCCGCGCCATGAACCACCTGGTCAGCCCGCAGCACTTTTCGCAAGTGCAACGTTTCAAGCACATGTATGCGCATTACCAGCGCAACCACGACCTGATCAGCGTGGGCGCTTACGTGCAAGGCAGCGATCCGCTGCTCGACCAGGCCATCAAGCTGTACCCCTTCTTCGAACATTTCCTCAAACAGGGCATGTACGAGTCGGAGGTTTATACTACCAGCATGGGCAAGTTCTCCAGCTTGTTCCCGAACGAAAGTTAATGGACGAACATGATCAAACCGTTCTCACTGCAACCCCTGGTCCATCTGGCGCAACAGAAGAATGATGCCGCCACGAGGAAGCTCGGGCAGCTCAACCAGCAGCACCAGTCTGCCCAGGAAAAGCTGGATGCGCTGCTGCAGTACCGCAAGGATTACCAGTTGCGATTCCAGGAAGCCGCCAGGAACGGCATGGCACCGGACGACATGAAGAACTTCCAGGATTTCATCGGGCGCCTCGATCAGGCCATCCAGCAACAGAAATCGGTGATCGAGAAAACCCAGGCTGGCGTTCAGAACGGCCGCAGCGAGCTGATGGACACGACGCGCAGGATGAAATCCTTCGACACCCTGGCGCAACGCCATGCCGAAGCGGAAAAGAAACAGGAAGCCAAAAGCGAGCAACGCTCGCAGGACGAACACACCGGACGTTTCGCCGCCTACCGCGCGGCCGATAAAGACGGCAACGATTAATCACAGGAGCGCATGCCATGAACAACCTGCCCATCAACATCAATGCACAGCAACCCGCGGCCACCTCCAAACAGGCTGCGAATGCGCCCGAGAGCGGCGACGCACAGAACAGCCAGCCTTTCGGCGCCGTGCTGGCACGCCAGATCGGCACGCCGTCCGCGAAAGATGCCAAGGTCGACGACAAGCTCCCCGCCGATGCGCTGGCGCAACTCGGCACGGACCCCGCCAACATCAAGAAGAGCGTTGCCGACAGCAACAAGAAAGACACCACGGACATCAGGAAAACCGCCGCCCCCGCCGCAGACGCGACCTCCACGCTGCCGACCGACATGCTTGCCGCGCTGTTGCCGCAAGCCATGCAGACCACCACCAGCGCAGGCAATACGGCGACCAAGCCCGCAGGCTCCCAATCCGACCCTGCCGCCGCCCTCGCAGCCGGCGCGTCGCAGGACAAACGCGCCGTTGCAACGCTGAAAACCGATGTCGTTGCCGGCGCACAGAAGAACGCCGCGCCGCAAACCGCTGCCGCCACCGGCACCTCCCCCCAGGCCAGGGAATCCTCTTTTGCCGCAGCGTTGACGGAGTCGCTGAGCCAGCCCGCCGAAAAGACGGCGGCGAATATCGCCATGCACGATGCGATCTCCGCGCAAGCCGGCGCGCAATCGAATGCGGCAGCGACCGCCGCGCTGCAAAACGCGGCGGCGAGCATCGCCGCGCCTCTCATGCAGCCGGTGCAGGCCACGGTCAACACCCCGGTCGGGCAAAGCAGGTGGGGCGACGAATTCAGCCAGAAGGTCACCTGGATAGCGTCCTCGGGCAAGGACCAGACCGCCGAATTGCATCTCAACCCGCCGCAACTGGGACCGGTCGATGTGGTGATCAAGGTCAGCGGCGACCAGGCCACCGCATTGTTCACGTCGCCCCATGCCGCGGTGCGCGATGTGATCGAACAGGCTCTGCCCAGGTTGCGCGACATGCTCGCCGACAACGGCATCATGCTGGGCAATGCCACCGTCAGCGACCAGGCCGCACGCGACCAGAGCCAGTCGCAATCCGGCATGCAACGTGCATCCGCCTCGAACGACAACGACATCCGTTCCGTATCGCCATCGGCCAATAGTGCCACCCGGGTATCCCAAATCTCGCGCCATAACGGTATAGTGGACACATTCGCCTGACAGCCGAAATAAGGTCGGTTTCCCGCCTTATTCCCCGGATGGTCGGCGATGGATGAACACGATAATGCCAACCAACTAAAAGGAATTGCGAGATGTCCAAACCCACCGCCAAATCCGCTGCTCCGGCCGCCAAAGAAGAGACCCCGGTCGCGGCGCCGCCCAAAAGCAAGAAGATGCTGATCATCGGCATCGTCCTGCTGCTGGCAGCCATCGCTGGCGGCGCGGTCTGGTTCTTCACCAGGGGACACGCTCCGGCGGACGGACATGCTGAAGCCGCGAAGGAAGAAATCCCGCATGCAGCGAAATTCGTCCCGCTGGGAGAGAATTTCACCGTCAACCTGCAGCGCGAAGAGGGCGATCAATACCTGCAGGCCGGCATCACGCTGAAAGTGCTGCAGCCGGAACTCGAGGAAAAGATCAAGGCCATGATGCCGGAGATCCGCAGCAAATTGCTGTTCCTGCTCTCCAGCAAGAAGCCTTCCGAGTTGCAGACGGTGGATGGCAAGAAGAAGCTGATCGCCGAGATCATCGCTGAAACCGATGCGGTACTCGGCGTGGCTGCGCCCGCCGCCAGCATGCCGGCGCATGAGGCCGCACACGACAGCGCCGCTTCGAGCGCCGCTTCCGCGCCGGTTGCGGCGTCGCAGGTGGCCCCTGCCCCGGTCGCTCCCAAAACCACCGGCGTGGTGGATGTGCTGTTCACCTCGTTCATCATCCAATGAGCATGAGCTGACACCATGAGCAAGGAATTCCTCTCCCAGGACGAAGTCGACTCGCTGCTGCGAGGCGTGACCGGCGAAGCCGAAGAAACGAAATCGGATACGCCGGAAGGGGGAGTGCGTCCTTACAACATGGCGACGCAGGAGCGCATCGTGCGTGGGCGCATGCCCACCATGGAGATCATCAACGAGCGTTTCGCACGGTTGTTCCGCATCTCGTTGTACAACTTCATCCACCGCAGTTCGGAGATATCGATCGGTCCGGTCAGGGTGATGAAGTTCTCGGAATTCATCCGCAACCTGCCGGTGCCCGCCAACCTCAACCTGGTGCAGGTCAAACCGTTGCGCGGCAACGCCCTGTTCATCTTCGATCCGAACCTGGTCTTCATGGTCGTGGACAGCCTGTTCGGCGGCGACGGGCGCTTCCATACGCGCGTCGAAGGCCGCGAGTTCACCCAGACCGAGCATCGCATCATCCAGAAGCTGCTCGATGTGGTGTTCCAGAGTTACGGCAAATCCTGGGAGACCGTGCAGAAGCTGGATTTCGAATTCGTCCGCTCGGAAGTGAACCCGCAATTCGCCAATATCGCCACGCCGAACGAAGTGGTGGTGGTGACGACCTTCGAGGTGGAATTCACCGGCGTCGGCGGCTCCATCCACATCTGCATGCCCTACGCGATGATCGAGCCGATCCGCGAGCTGCTCTACAGCACCATGCAAGGCGACCACGTCATCGCCGACAAGCGCTGGCTGCACATGCTGTCCAAGCAGATCCAGCTGGCCGAGATCGAGCTCACTGCCGTGCTCGGCCACGCCATGACCAATGTGGAACACGTACTGAAGATGCGCGCCGGCGATGTCATCCCGCTGGAAGTCGGCGACACCGTCCAGGTGCTGGTCGACACCGTACCGGTGATGGAATGCAAATATGGCGTCTCGAACGGGCAATACGCGCTCAAAGTGGAGAAGATGCTGGCGACGGAACAGGCCGAATCACTGAATGGAGGAAAAAATGGCTGAAGAAACCACAGAACAAATCAGTGCGGACGATTGGGGCGCCGCCATGGCGGAGCAGACCAGCGCAGACGCCGCAACTCAAGCCGCAGTCCAGCCGCATGTGTTCGAGCAGTTCGGCGGCACCGGCGGCGCGACTGCGCACAACGACCTGGACATGATCCTCGACATCCCGGTCAAGCTCACGGTGGAACTGGGGCACACCAAGATGCCGATCAAGAACCTGCTGCAGCTGGCACAGGGTTCGGTGGTTGAGCTGGCCGGCATGGCAGGCGAACCGCTGGATGTGCTGATCAACGGCTTCCTGATCGCGCAGGGCGAAGTGGTGGTAGTGAACGACAAGCTGGGCATCCGCCTCACCGACATCATCACGCCGTCGGAGCGACTGCAGCGCCTCAACAAGTAGCAAGGTATCCATCATGCACATTCGCACACTTGCTGCCCTGGTCGCAGCAACT
>JAJZUH010000090.1 GCA_021847165.1 Pseudomonadota bacterium | reverse complement strand
CTACCCCGGTGGTGCTTTGGGCTGGCTGGCCGATCTTCCAGCGCGGCTGGGCATCAGTCGTCAACCGCAGCCTCAACATGTTCAGCCTGATCGCGCTCGGCGTGGGCGTGGCATGGAGCTACAGCATCGTGGCGATGCTGCTGCCGGGCATCTTTCCGCCAGCGATGCGCAGCATGGGCGGAACCGTGCCAGTCTATTTCGAGGCGGCAGCCGTCATCATGGCCTTGGTACTGTTGGGCCAGGTAATGGAGTTGCGCGCGCGCAGCCAGACCAGTGCCGCCATCAAACTGCTGCTGGGGCTTGCCCCCAAATCGGCACGCATCGTGCGTAGCAATGGCAACGAAGAAGATATCCCGCTGGAACAGGTGCAGCCGGGCGACATCCTGCGCGTGCGTCCCGGCGAGAAAGTGCCGGTAGATGGCGTTGTGCTGGAAGGCGCCAGTTCGCTGGACGAATCGATGGTGACCGGCGAATCCATCCCGGTAGAAAAGACGACTGGTGCGCGATTGATCGGCGCCACCGTGAACGGCACCGGCAGCCTGTTGATGCGCGCCGAACGCGTGGGCTCCGATACTTTGCTTGCCCAGATCGTCCACATGGTCAGCGAAGCACAGCGCAGCCGCGCACCGATCCAGCGGCTGGCCGATGTCACTGCGGGCTATTTCGTACCCGCAGTCGTACTGGCCGCGCTCGCCACGCTGGCGGTATGGGGACTGTTCGGACCCGAACCTCGCCTGACGCACGCCATCGTCAACGCCGTGGCGGTGCTGATCATCGCCTGCCCTTGCGCGCTGGGGCTGGCCACGCCGATGTCCATCATGGTCGGCACCGGGCGCGGTGCGCAGGCCGGCGTACTGATCAAGAATGCCGAAGCGCTGGAGACGATGGAGAAAGTGAACACGCTGGTGGTGGACAAGACCGGCACGCTGACCGAGGGCAAACCGAAACTGACTTCCGTCATTCCGCTGGCCGGTTTCGACGAGGGCGAAGTGTTGCGGCTGGGCGCAAGCCTGGAGCGCGCCAGCGAACACCCCTTGGCTGCAGCCATTGTGGCGGGCGCGCAGGAAAAAGGGCTGACTCTCGTCGCAGTCAGCGAATTTCGTTCGATCACCGGCAAAGGCGTGATGGGAACCGTTGAAGGTCGCCCGGTCGCGTTGGGCAATCCCAAGTTGTTCGAAGAAATGAACATCGATGCAGGTGAATTGACTGCACGCGCCGAAGCATTGCGCAGCGACGGCCAGACGGTAATGCTGCTGGCAATCGATGGCAAGGCTGCAGGACTGATCGGCGTGGCCGATCCGGTTAAAGATTCCACTGCAGAGGCGATCCGCGCCCTGCATGATGAGGGCGTACAAGTCATCATGCTCACGGGTGACAACCGCGTCACGGCAGAAGCGGTGGCGAGAAAACTGGGGATCGACCGTATCGAGGCGGAAGTGCTGCCCGAGCAAAAATCGGCCATCGTCAAACAACTCCAGACGCAGGGCCGCATTGTTGCGATGGCGGGCGACGGCATCAACGATGCCCCGGCACTGGCTCAGGCGCAGGTAGGCATCGCCATGGGTTCCGGCACCGACGTGGCGATGGAAAGCGCAGGCATCACCCTGATCAAAGGCGACCTGCGCGGCATCGTGCGTGCCTTGCGCCTGAGCCGCGCCACCATGCGCAACATCCGGCAAAACCTGTTCTTCGCGTTCATCTACAACGTGATCGGTATCCCCGTGGCAGCGGGAGTGCTGTATCCGTTCTTCGGCCTGCTGCTCTCGCCCATTATCGCGGCAGCGGCAATGAGTTTCAGTTCGGTGTCGGTAATTGCAAATGCGCTGAGATTGAACCGGGTTGATTTGTGACGCATGGCGCGGGGATACGCACCTGCCGGCGTTACGGCAGACTGGATTGTTATTGCGGGAGGAATACTCCGTGGCTAATTGCTGCAACGACAAAACCTGCGAGATCGACATGCTCCGCATCCGCCAGAGCGCGACACTTAAAATCGTGCTGGCGATCAATGCGGCCATGTTCATGGTGGAACTCACGGCAGGGTTGCTCGGAAATTCCATTTCCCTGGTGGCGGATTCGCTGGATATGCTCGGTGATGCACTGGTGTACGGTTTCAGTCTCTACGTTGTCGCGCACAGCCCGGCCATGAAAGCAAAAGCGGCTCTGCTCAAAGGAATCATCATGGCGATTTTTGCTCTTTTCGTGCTTGGGCAAGCAATATACCGGATTGTCTTCCCGCAGCTTCCGGTGTTCGAGGCTATCGGGGCCGTAGGATTGCTTGCGCTTGCCGCGAATGGCATGTGTTTCTTCCTGCTTTGGCGGCATCGTGCGGATGACATCAATATGAGTTCGGTCTGGTTGTGTTCCCGCAACGACATTATTGCGAACGTCTCGGTATTGTTTGCCGCAGCAGGGGTGTGGTTCACCCGATCCGGTTGGCCCGACATCCTGATTGGACTGGCACTGGCTGCACTTTTCTTTCGCTCGGCGCTAACCGTGCTGCGCGATGCCCTCAAGGAACCCGGCGTCGGCCGTCATGAAAATGGCGGCGCCGCCACGATTCTGGATGATGTGAACTTTCATGCAAAAGGAGAACGTGATGGAACATGACGAACATACCGGGCACGGCTCGCAACCCGCCCCACGCGGATACAACTGGGTTTTCATTGCCTTCCTGGCGATTGCTGCTTTCTACTTGTTCACCGAACACCGTGCCCACCTGCTTGGCGCGTTGCCGTTCCTGTTGCTGTTAGCCTGTCCGTTGATGCATGTGTTTATGCACCATGGACATGGGGGCGCACACGGCAGTCCCAACGAGAATAGCGAAAGGAACAAAAAATGAACTCCGCACAGAACGCATATGGCCTGTGGTCGCTGGTCATCATCAACTCAGCATTCTTTATCTTTTTCGCTTTCAGCTTCTTCAAGCCGCAATCGCAACGTGACTGGCGCACACTTGGTCTTTACTCGGCTTTCATCGTGGCGCTGTTCACCGAAATGTACGGTTTCCCGCTGACGATTTATCTGCTGTCCGGTTGGCTGCAGAGCCACTATCCGGGAGTGAACTGGTGGTCCCACGATGCCGGGCATCTGCTTGAAATGATGTTTGGCTGGCGCTCCAATCCTCACTTCGGGCCATTTCATATACTCAGCATGATCTTCATCGGCGGCGGCTTCTGGTTGCTAGCTTCCTCCTGGCCCGTGCTTTACCGGGCAGTACAGCGAAACGAGCTGGCTACTGCCGGTCCTTATGCACGTATTCGTCATCCCCAATACGTGGCGTTCGCGCTGGTGATGTTCGGTTTCCTGCTGCAATGGGTAACGCTGATCACACTGCTCATGTTTCCCGTATTGCTCTTGATTTATGTCCGCCTGGCGCATGCGGAAGAACGGGATACGGAGGCACGCTTTGGCGATCAATGGCGCGAGTATGCCGCCCGCACCCCCAGGTTCGTTCCGCAGGGGTTCCGGGCAGTTTTCTCCAGCGGACATTCGAAATGATTCTGGGCGGAGACAAATATGTCTGGCTGGTTTGGGCTCTCGCTTTTCTGGTTCCCTGGAGAGCGATGTACATCGCTTTCCCCGGGCAGCGGCGCATCATGCTGCTGAGCAGCTCGCTGACATCGCTGTTCGGTTTAACCGAACCGATTTTCGTGCCCCGGTATTGGAATCCGCCCAGCGTGTTCGATTTGGGCACGGCGCACCGGTTTCGATATTGAAAGCCTGATATTCTGTTTTGGCATCGGCGGCGTGGGGGGCGGTACTGTACAACGGATTAACCAGCAAGCATCTGGCGCCGATAAGTCATCATGAGCGCAGCAATCCAGGGCACCGTTTCCACGGGGCAGCATTGGGCACCTTTCCAATCGAAGAATTATTGTTCGGCTTTGGCATAGGCGCTTATTGGTCGGGGGTGTATGAGCATCTTTCCTGGCACCGCAGCACTTGATTCACTGGTCGGGCAGGGTTAAATACGGCAATTGTTATAGGAGAGTCTGCATGTATAAATTGGTCAAAGATCCCGTTTGTCACATGGTGGTTTCTGAGGCATCGTTTGCCACCCAATATGAAGGGATAGCTTATGCATTCTGTTCGCCGCAATGCAAGGATCGATTCCTGGCGAATCCGCATTTGTATATTGGTTTGCCCGGGAAAAAAGCCGTCGCGCAGCAGGGAAAGGTGATCATCAAACAACGCTGCATGATCTTGTCTGCACCACCGGATTCCGAGCAGTCCGAACTCGTAAAACACGCATTGCGTGCGATGATGGGAGTTAAGGATGTTTGCATTGAAGGCACAGCAATAAAACTCCAGTACGACTTGATGCAAGTGACCGCTGATCAAATTGCGGAGAAATTGGCGCTAATTGGGACTGAGCTAGGTGACGGCTGGATGGAACAGCTCAAACTGGCTTTTATCAATTATCAGGAAGAATGCGAGATCGGCAATCTCGAAGTTGCAAATAAGAAATAAGGAATTGTCGCCGCAAATATTCACAACTTAACCAAACAACGCAAAGGAGGGGCGATATGATGAACCAGTGGAACGGCTTCTGGGGTTGGGGAATGGGTTTAGGTTTCGTATTCATGCTGCTGTTCTGGGGATTCATCATTCTTGGAATCGCGGCGCTGATTCGTTGGCTGATGACGCAATCGTCGCCAAGTCGCAGCTCGCGCGATAAATCGCCAATGGAGATCGTGCAGGAACGCTATGCGCGCGGCGAGATAGGCCGGGAAGAATACGAACAGAAAAGGCGTGACCTGGAACAGCAAGCATGAAAAGGCCGATCTTATTTTTATTACAATGCAGCCACCCCGGTGGCGCTGGAAGCGGTTAATGCGATCCTGCCGTTTCCGATAAGCATTTCGGCAATCCTTCATCCCTCCAAATTCTTTATGAGTGAACTCCAGTATGTTGAATTTCCGCGGACGCTGGGCGATCGCATTCCTTGCCCTGATGGCACTGGGGTTGAGCGGATGCGCCACTACGACCAATACGCCGCTTGCCCAGGCACAGATGAAGACCCCCATCAGAGTATTGGTGGTACGGGTGCCGATGGCGATGGATGCGGCCCGGCTTCAAGCTGTATTGGCCCCGGATATCAAGCCGACATTGCCCATTTCAGACGAGCGCCTTCAGCAGGGCATGAAACATGCGCAAGAGCATGCTTCGGCCGCAATGGAATCGGCCCTGGCCGGGGAGCCGAGGCTCCTCATCATGGTACCGCCGACGGAAGAAAAGCAGCTTATCGATCATATCCAGGGCCAAGGCTTGGGAAGCGCCATGACACAGGAGGAGGCGGATCGTCTCCAAGGGGTCACGGGGGCGGACTTACTGCTGCGATTCGGCATTACGGATTACGGTCTGACGCCGCGATCCTGGCGGAATGGCTACATCGCATTCGAGGTCACGTCGACGCTGGCACTTGCTGCGGTCGTTGCCTATTCCGGGTCCACTGCTGCGAAAGCCGCAGCGGGAATTTATCTGGCGCAGGAGACGGTTGAAGAAACAGTAGAGGCGTATGCCGGTTTCTGGGCAGTGGACGAAGTATATCGTCCCGTCAGAATCGAAGCAGAGCTGATCGGCTTGAGTCCGGTCACCACACTATGGAAAACCAGCGACACGGGGTTCTCCGACACAAGCTTATCCCGGCTCGTCAGGAAGGTCGGAGCGGATGAACGCAACAGACAATTGAACCAGGCGACTGACGAAGCCGTCAGGAAAATTGCGTCCGATCTGTCAGACACCTTTGAGCACAGAAAGCCTGAGCCATGATTTTTTCGAGACTAACGGCCAGGCGCCTAAATTTCCCGATTGGTATATTGCAAGCTGAATATCTAATGCTGCGCAGCAATTCCGGTCTGGATGCGCATGATATTGGACTGAATGATCAAATTCACTGGTCCCCGGCGACAGCCGGGAGTTCGATACTCTGATCAAGCAGGCCGATACTGCGCAGTACCAGGCCAAGGATGGCTTACATTGCAGTCGTGGCACATCCAGGTGGATGGCGACTATTTTTCCGTCGGATGGCATATCCCTGTTGAACAGGGTCTTTTGCGCATGCTTGATCGTATCGTTGGAGCAACCACAGTGCAGACAGAGTCGTGAAATTACTAGCGGCTGCGCTCTTAGCAACGTACCCGCACGGGTTAATGGCACGATGTTTTGCGCCAACGAAACCTAATTTCCCCGGTTTACTGTATATGGGATTACAGGTTAGTTTTGAATGCCAGTTGCGCCTGGCGGCGATCTTCCTCACGAGGAGGAAAAATCCGGGGCGATAAAAAACGGTCGCGATTACGCTCGAAAAGTGCAAGCGGGAACGTTTTCTCTGGATGGAATGGTTGATTTAGGTACTACGGATGCCAGAAGGCTGGTTTGAATGCCCCGAGTCTTTAATACCCGAGGCGGCAGGCAGTCGAATACTACCGGAGAGCGTTGATTGAATTGAATCAATCTTCGGCAGATGCCACCCACCGGAAAACCCGGATATCCGGATTACCGAAGTGCTCGTCCAAAAACGGTTGGATCGCATCGGCTACCTCCTGCGCCACGGGTGTGGTCGCGTTGTAGTCGAGATAAATCGGCCTTTGCATGCTTACTGCTCCAGGTCGCGCTTTTTCTGTTCGTATTCTTCCCGGTCTATTTCACCACGCGCATAGCGTTCCTGCAGTATCTCCAAAGGCGATTTGTCATGCGAACCGCGAATTGGAGACGACTGCGTCATCAGCCATCGGATCAGTGCCGTGATTCCGAGAATGATAAATCCCCAGAACAACAACATAAATAAAAAGCCCAAGCCCATTCCCCACCCCCAGAAACCGTTCCAATTATTCATCATGTCATGCCTCCTCTGTGTTACATGGTTGAAGTCAGGATTCTTGACGAAATTCGAGATGGCTATTGTCGTTGCTCAAAAGATCGAACATGGCATCCCTCTAGATTATGGGCGTTGATCCTGCAGCACATCTGCTGCAACGGCAATGAAGGCGCCACATCCCGGCAACCAGCGCCGCAGCGTCGGTTCGAGGCGACGACTCCAGCGTTTGCCACCGGGCATTACGATAACGGTACCGAGACCGGCATGACACATTGGCAAACCGTTGAACAGGCGCAATGCCTCAGCGTGCGTATGCCAGCGCGCGCCTCGGTAGGCACCTAGACCGCCGTTCCTGCCTTTGGAAAAATGGAGCAGGCTGTGCCGGTTGAGCAGCCCCAGCACCACCCGGCGCCGGGCCACGCGCAACATCTCGCTGAGCGCCTGCTTCTCATTCTGGATGAAGCATAAAGCGGTAACGCTGACGACCAGATCGAAACTCTTGTCGCGGAAAGGCAATTGGCGCGCATCCGCAGCCACGAAGCCGATGCTACGATCAGAATGTCCGTCGGCAAAGCGGAGCATGTCAGGATCGATGTCGGCGCCGACCACATTTCCGTTTGCAAGATTGGCCGCGAAGCGGCGCGTGAAATAGCCAGTTCCGCACCCGACGTCGAGCAGCGTTTCACCCGGGGTTGGTGCAAGCAGCGAATCGAGCAGGCGATACTCTTCTCCCCCGATCCAAGCGCCCCTCTGTGTTGCATACCAGGCATCGTACTGTTCCGGCTTCATACTGTTCGTTTCAGTGAGGTGCCGAACCGGAATGAAGTATCAGCTGAGTCATGACTTGCCCCATCAACTTGCCAGCGCGGTAAACACGCAATTCGCCCGGTTTGAACGCAGTCCACTTATCATTCTCATCCAACGGTTCGGTCGCAATCAAAACCCTGTTGACGGGAGTACCATCGGGCTGGTCTGGACTTGTGCATTCCAGATAATGCAGCCGGTCATGTCCGTAGGCGATCAGGTGTTCCCCATCGGACATCAGGAAATTGAACTTGCCGAGCGAGGCAAGCAGGCCGCTCTCCAGCGCCAGATTCTCGAACCAGGAGGACGGGGCA
This sequence comes from Pseudomonadota bacterium, assembly GCA_021847165.1. Classification (GTDB taxonomy): domain Bacteria; phylum Pseudomonadota; class Gammaproteobacteria; order Burkholderiales; family Gallionellaceae; genus Sideroxyarcus. Next base: position 43 of record JAJZUH010000090.1, on the reverse strand, counting down.
GCGGTAGGCAAGCCATGGAAATATTGGGCGATATGGCCGAGCA
>JAJZUH010000089.1 GCA_021847165.1 Pseudomonadota bacterium | reverse complement strand
ACGGGTTCGCCGCATCCACGGCGACGCCGCGCCTGATCGGTGCCCGCATGCGACCGAGCACATCGTCCAGCGCACCCAGGCACAGACGCACGTTGCGCGGATTGCTGGCGTGTCCCATCAGGCCGATGCGCCACACCTTTCCGGCCATCGCGCCGAGGCCGGCACCGATCTCCAGTTGGTAGTCCGACAACAGCAGCGCGCGCACGGCGGCTTCGTCCACGCCTTGAGGCACGGCGATCGCATTCAGCTGCGGCAGGCGTTCGTTTTCCGGGACGACGAATTCCAGTCCCATCGCTTCCAGCCCGGCGCGCAGCGCCAGATGGTTGCGGTGATGACGCGCCCAGGCGTTCTCCAGCTGTTCCTCCTGCAGCATCACCAGCGCCTCATGCAGGCCATACAGCGCATTGATCGGCGCGGTGTGATGGTAGGCGCGCTTGGTCGCACCGCCCCAGTAACCCATCACCAGGTTGAGATCCATGAACCAGCTCTGCACCTTGCTCTTGCGGTTCCGGATTTTCTCCTGCGCCCTCGGGCTGAAGCTGACGGGCGAGAGGCCGGGCGTGCAGGACAGGCATTTCTGCGTGCCCGAATAGATGGCGTCGATGTCCCATTCGTCGACCTTGACCGGCGATCCGCCCAGCGAGGTGATCGCATCGACGATGGTCAGGCAGCCGTAGCGGTGCGCGACCTCGACCAGCGTCTTCGCATCGGACAGCGCGCCGGTGGAGGTCTCCGCGTGCACGAACGCGACGACCTTCGCATCCGGGTTGGCTTTCAGCGCATCCTCCAGTTTTTGCGGATCGACCGCGCGCCCCCAGTCGTCCTGCACCATCACCGCGATGCCGCCGCTGCGTTCGACGTTCTCCTTCATGCGTCCGCCGAACACGCCGTTCTGGCACACGATGACCTTGTCGCCCGGCTCGACCAGGTTGACGAAGCAGGTCTCCATGCCCGCCGATCCGGGTGCGGAGACCGGCATGGTCAGTTCGTTTTCGGTCTGGAATGCGTATTTCAGCAGGGATTTCATTTCGTCCATCAGCTCGACGAACTTCGGGTCGAGATGGCCGATGGTGGGGCGCGCCAGCGCAGCCAGCACGCGGGTGCTGACATCCGAAGGGCCGGGTCCCATCAGCACGCGTTGAGGTGGATGAAATGATTTTATTTTCATGTGTCTCCCTTTCCAGTCTGTTCTGCGGTCAAGTGTGTTTCCGGGCAATGGCTGCCCGGAACGGATTGCTGCGGCTTGCTGTTTCCGGACTCACCGGGCGGGTGCCAGGATCAGCAGCACCCGATAAGGCCCATGTGCGCCCAGCGTCACGGTCTGCTCGATATCGGCAGTGCGCGAAGGCCCCGACACGAAGTTGACCGCGCGCGGCGGCTGTCTGCATTCCTGGCGCAGCAGGTCCCATGCGTCTTCCATCGTGGCCACGATGCGGCGCGGATCGATGACGGCCACATGGGTCTCCGGCAACAGACTGGTGGTGGCCGGGGTTTCCGCGCCCGACAGCAGCATCAATGTGCCGGTTTCCGCGATGGCGCAGAACGCGCCGGTCACGCCGACCAGATCGCTGTCCCTGGCCGGGCGCGACTGCATGTCGAGTCCGGCGCTGCTCCAGGGCAGGCCGATCAGCGACGGCCAGCACACGCCGGCGAGGGGGAGCTTCCTTTCGTTCAGGTAGCGGGCCAGCAACGTGGGCACTTCCTTGCGGTCGGCGGTCTCCAGCACATCGCTGGACAGCTTGAGCGCGCGTTCCCTGAAACGGGCAGGCAGGTCGCCGGGCATGGCGGGTGCGGGGCCGCGCGGATGGCGGGCGAGGTGTGCGGCTATCGCTTCGGTCGCGCCGGCAGCCTGTTCGTGCCGGTCCTTGCCGTTGCGGGCATTGCGTATCCTGCCGAGGATGGCTTCGCGTGCGCTCATTTGCGGCCTCCTTGTCGATATAGCTCCCGGAAGGTTCTTCCCGCCGGCGCCGGAAAGTCGCGGCCATCGCTCCAGCCGTGCGCGCCGGGCAAGCGATGCAGCAGCCTTTCCTTGCCCCCCAGCAGCCGCATGACGCGCACGGCGATCCTGGTTGCCAGCGCATAGAGGTTGGGGCGGAGTGCCAGCCATGCCCAGGCCTTGAGCATGAAAGTCTCCTGGCGCGATTTCATGCCGCGTTCCATTTGTTGCTCGCGCAATTTGCGCAACAGGTCGGGCAGGGGAATCTTGACCGGGCATACCGCTGCGCAGGCGCCGCAGAAGGTCGAGGCGTTGGGCAGGTCCGGCGACTTCTCCAGGCCGGATAGCAGCGGCGTGAGTATCGAGCCCATCGGGCCGGGATACACCCAGCCATAGGCGTGGCCGCCGATGTTCTGGTAGACCGGGCAATGGTTCATGCAGGCGCCGCAGCGGATGCAGCGCAGCATCTCCTGCATGTCGCTGCCGAGCAGTTTGCTGCGGCCATTGTCGAGCAGGACGATGTGGAAATGTTCCGGGCCGTCGTGGTCGGCATCGCCCCGGGTTCCGGTCAGCACGGAGACATAGTTGGTGATGGACTGGCCGGTGGCCGAACGGGGCAGCAGGCGCACGAGCGTGCTCACGTCCTCCAGCGTCGGCACCACTTTCTCGATGCCGGTGATGGCGACATGCACCCGCGGCAGCGTGGTCACCAGCCGCCCGTTGCCTTCGTTGGTGACGATCAGGGCGGAACCGGTCTCCGCCACCAGGAAATTGGCGCCGGAGATGCCCATGTCCGCATTCAGGAAGGCGGGCCGCAGGATCTCGCGCGCTTCGCGGCAGAGTTCGGCGATCCCGGTCTTGCGCGGCAGCTGATGTTTTTCCGCGAACAGGTCGGCGACCTCTTCCTTGTTCTTGTGCACGACCGGCGCGACGATGTGCGAGGGCGCTTCGTGCGCCAGTTGCAGGATATATTCGCCCAGGTCGGTCTCCATCACCTCGACACCGGCCTGTTCCAGTGCGTCGTTCAGCTCGCACTCTTCGCTCACCATGGACTTCGATTTTGCCGCCGTGCGCACGCCGTGCTGCCTGGCGATCCCCGCGACGATGCGGTTCACGTCCTCGTCGGTCTCGGCCCAGTGCACGATCGCGCCGCGCGCAGTCGCCTGCTGTTCGAATTGCAGCAGCCAGTGCTCCAGGTCGTTCAGCACGCGGTCACGGATCGCCGCTGCCGCGTTGCGCGTCTCCGGCAGGTCGGCGATCTCGCTGATGACCGCGGAGCGGCCTTCGACGAAACGGGACTGCAGCCGCGACAGCGCCCCCTGCAGTTTGATGTCGGCCAGCTTGACGGTGACCTGGCGCTTGAAATCGATGGCGTTGTTCTGCATTACTTCTCCTCGCCGGACAGCACTTCCGCGACATGCAGCACGCGGGTGGTATGGTCGCCGGTGCGGCGCAGGCGGCCTTCGATGTTCAACAGGCAGCCCAGATCGCCGCCGACGATCGCGTCCGCCCCGGTGGCGGTGATGTGCTGGCATTTGTTGTCGGCCATGCGCGTCGACAGCTCGCCGTACTTGAGCGAGAAGGTGCCGCCGAAGCCGCAGCAGGTGGTCGATTCCACCATCTCCTGCAGCTTGACGCCCGGCATGGTGGCCAGCAGCGCACGCGGCTGCCTGTAGACGTCGAGCTCGCGCAGGCCGGAGCAGGAGTCGTGGTAGGTCACCGTGCCCTGGAAGGTGCCGGGCACCTTTTCCAGCCTGGCGATCCGGTGCAGGAAATCGGTCAGCTCATAGGTGCGCTGGCCCAGCGCGGCGAATCTTGCCGACAGCTCGGGATCGTGCTTGAACAGGTCGGGGTAATGCACGCGGATCATGCCGGCGCAGGAGCCGGAAGGCAGGACCACATAGTCGAACGTCTCGAATTCGGCGAGGAACTTCAAAGCCATCGCCTCGGCGGATTTGTGGTCGCCCGAGTTGTATCCGGGCTGTCCGCAGCAGGTCTGGTGTTCGGGGACGACCACCTCGCAACCGGCTGCTTCCAGCAGCTTCAGTGAGGCGAAGCCTATGCCGGGGCGCATGGTGTCAACCAGGCAGGTGACGAAAAATCCTACTCGCATCGTTGTTTTCTCCGGATTGTCTGGTTCGGCAGGCTGCAACTATACGCTTAAGCCGCCGCGAGTTCAGTGTTGCAGGCTGGCAAGCAGGACGCCGATGCCGGCACGTGCGACCTGCGCATCCTCGGCGGATTTGACGCCGGAGACGCCTACCGCTCCGACGACCTCGCCATCGATCATGACCGGTTCCCCGCCTTCCAGGAAGGTGAGGTCGCCCGGCATGGACATGACGGCCACGCGCCCGTTGCTCACCATGTCTTCATAGGCCTTGGAGGTGCGGCGTCCCAGCGCCGCAGTGCGTGCCTTGCCGATGGCGATATCCGTGCTGGTCAGCGGGGCGTCATCCAGCCGTTGCAGCCACATCGGGTGTCCGCCGTCGTCGACGATCGCGATGGCGACGGCCCAGCCGCGTTCGAGTGCTTCGCTTTCGCAGCCCGATGCAATGATCTTTGCATCCGCAAGGGTCAGGCAATTTTTCTGTTTCATGCGGTCGTTCCTTGGTTGTTGTGGAGGGTGAGGGGCGCCTGGCGCGATGTCCTCAGACAGGGCGGTAGCCGAGCTGGGCCGACAGCTGCTCACCGGCCTCCATGACCAGGGCGATCCATTCGTGCTTGCGGCGCTCTATGGGGGCGGACACCGACAGGCCGGCCACGACGTGGCCGCCGGCATCGCGCACCAGGGTTCCGATGCATCCAACGCCCAGCTCGGCCTCTTCGTTGTCCAGCGCGTAGCCGCGCTTTGCCGCGGCGATGCAGTCCTGAGTGAGTGCGGTGATCTTGGTGAGGGTGTTGGGGGTGTATGCCGCCAGCTTGTTGCGTTTGGCATAGCTGCGGCAGGCCGCTTCACCCTGTTCGCCCAGCATCATCTTGCCTACCGCCGTCACATGCAGGGGGGCGCGGCTGCCGATCACCTGTTCCACGCGGATCATGCGTTTGGCCAGCGCGCGTTCGATGTACACCACCTCGTCGTCCTCGCGCACGGTCAGGTTGACCGTTTCGCCCAGCTGGTTGCGCAGCCCTTCCATCAGGGGCAGGGCGATCTTCCTGATGTCGACCCCGGTGCTGACCCGACTGCCCAGCTGCATCAGCCTGATGCCCAGCTGATAGTTGCCGCGCGTGGTGCGTTCCACGAAGCCGTGCTCGGCCAGCGATGAGAGGATGCGGAAGGCGGTGGACGGGTGCAGCCCGGTCTCGGCCGAGAGTATTTTCAGGCTCACCGACTCTTCGTGCGCCGCGATCGCGTCGAACAGTTGCGACATGCGGTCGAGCACCTGTATGGAATTCGATTCTTTTTTCATTTTTCGCATTATGAAATCGATTGTGTATTGTGAAATTATATAGCAGCCAGTATTCTGCCATCAAATAAATCTGACGACGTTTTTCAGCTGCCCGATGTCGGGGCGGTGTTCATTTTCCGGAACCATTTTTTGGAGCAATCGTAATGACCATGAGCGCAACCGCTGCACCCAAGTTTTGTGAAGGTATTCAATATTTCGGCCCGGCCTGGGAAGGGTTCTCCCAGCATGCCAAGTCGGCGGCGATCAAGGAGGGTCAGGCGGCCATCGGCGATGCCGGCGCGGCCGATGCTGCGTATCAGACGCTGCTGATGGCGGACGCCTTGCGCTATCTGACGCTGCAGACCTGCGGCTCGAAAGGTTCCGGGCATCCGGGCGGTTTCGCCAGCAGCGCCGAGGCTTACGCTGCGCTGGTGATGCTGGGACACACCAACATCGTGACCGAGGTCGGACACCATGCGCCCGGATTCTACAGTGCGATGTTCCTCGACACTTCGCTCGAGTCGATGGGCATCGCCAATGTCACCCAGCTGATGGCGCGCTTCCGCGAGAAGCACGGCCTGCTCGGCCACCTGTCCGGCGCGATCCCGGGACTGCTGGCGCCCGCCGGCCCGCTGGGGCAGGGGCAGCATTTTGCGATGGCCGGTGCGCTGCTGCACCCGGGCAAGCTGTTCCCGGTCACCATCGGCGACGGCGGCATGGGCGAGCCCTATGTGCTCAATTCCATGATGCACTTCAATACCGCGTACCCCAGGGTGACCAACTTCCTGCCGACGCTGATCTGGAACGGTTATAGCCAGGAGCACCATTCCATGGTGTCGCGCTTCACCAACGAGGAGATGATCGCCTACTGGAAGGGTCACGGTTTCAAGGAGGTGGTGCTGGTCGATGCCAAGGAATTCGACGATACCAACCAGCCCAGCGCCTACGCGGACAGCTCGTATTTCTCGCACAAGCAGCGCCTCGCGTTCGCCGCCGCCGTGCTGAAAGGCGTGGACAGGGCCGCGAAGTCGGCGCTGGGCGGCACCCTGACGGCCTTCATCATCAAACAGATGAAGGGCACCGGCGTGCATACGGTGGGCGCCAAGTCGCACAACCTGTACCCGGCCGACAGCCTGGACAAGCCGCACATGATCGAAGGATTGAAGCGCCGCGCGCTGGCGCCGGAGGCCTGGGCCATCGTGCGCGAGAATTTCGTGCGCGCCGGCGGCGGCCCCGCTGTCAGGACCGCGGTCACCGAGCACGTGCTGGACATGGCGCCGCTGGGCAAGATGCCGATACACGAATACGCCAAGGGCGAGAAGGCGGTGCCGGCCACCGCGATGGGCGCGCTGGTCGCCTACGTGGGCACCCAGGACAAGCGTTTCGTGGTGACCAATGCCGACGGCAACGAAGCGTCGGCGATGAAGAACATCAACGACGCGCTGAAGATCCGCCATCCGACCGTCGATCCGCTGTACAACCAGATGCCGGATGGGCAGGTGTACGAGCCGCTGAACGAGGATGCGTGCGCCGGCCTGGCGTCCGCGCTGGCCCTGTTCGGTTCGCGTGCCCTGTGGTTGTCGTACGAGAGCTTCGCGATCAACGGCTGGCCCATCGTGCAGACGGTGACACAGGCGATGGCCGAACTGCGCCGCAAGACGCCGTCCATCGTGACCATGTTCACGGCGGGCGCACTGGAGCAGGGGCGCAACGGCTGGACGCACCAGCGCCCCGAGATCGAGAACTACTTCGCCGCGCAGATGCGCAACGGCAACACCTATCCGTTGTTCCCGTGCGATGCGAATGCGATCCAGGCTGCCTACGATTACGCCACCAACAGCTTCAACAAGTGCATGGTGATCATCGCTTCCAAGAGCCCGCTGCCGGTCTACATGAGCGTGGAAGAAGCCCGCAATGCCGTGGAAACGGGCGCGGCGACGATCTACGAAAGCAAGAGCGGCAGCAAGGGCACGGTGGTGTTCGCGGTCACCGGCGACATGGTGTTCCTGCCTGTGTTCGAGGCCAGGGACAAGCTGGAGGCCGATGGCTACAAGGTGCGCATCGTCGCGGTGGTGAACCCGCGCTGCCTGTACCGCCCCACCGATATCGCGTGGGATACCGTGGCGGAGCCGGACAACAGGTTCATGGACGACGCGCATTTCAACGCGCTGTTCGACGGCGATGCGTTGCTGGCGGTGAGCGGCGGACCGAGTGCCGTGCTGGAGCCGGTGCTGTTGCGCACCCGTGCGGCCAGACGCGACACCTTCGCGTGGAAACGCGGCGAGACCACGGCCAGCCCGGCCGAGATCATGGAATTCAACGGCCTGACCGGCGAAGCGATGGCCACGCGCGTGAAGGCGATGGCGGGATGATCAGATCGACAGCCGGATTCGCACATCCGGATTTTTGGGGAACCATCCATGGCTGAAACCAGGATCATCGTACTGGATGACGATCCTACCGGATCGCAGACGGTGCACAGCTGCCTGCTGTTGACGCGCTGGGATGCGGCGACCCTGCGCGAGGCGGTGCTGGACGATTCGCCGCTGTTCTTCGTGCTCACCAATACGCGCGGGATGGCGGCCGCACCGGCCGCGGACATCACGCGCGAGGTATGCAGGAACCTGAAGCAGGTGCTGGCAGAGCTGAAGCAGGGCGGGCGCGACATCAACCCCATCCTGGTCAGCCGTTCGGATTCGACGCTGCGCGGCCACTACCCGGTGGAGACCGATGTGATCGCGGAAGAGC
>JAJZUH010000088.1 GCA_021847165.1 Pseudomonadota bacterium | reverse complement strand
GTGATACATGGCAAAGGCTGGCGTAGCGAGGGACGCGATGGAATCCTGAAGGTCCACACCCGCCACTGGCTGGCACAACATCCGCACGTGCTGGCCTTTTGCGAGGCGCCGCAACATGCGGGGGGCGGCGGTGCGGTGTGGGTGCTGCTAAAAAGCAATTAGACCGCACACCTCTCTCACGACCTCGAGATTCGTTGCGACCAGATAACAAAAAGGCTCCCGCAGGAGCCTTTTTTGTTGCATCGAACCGAAGTAGCTTACAGTTCCTTGGCGTGCGAAGCCAGATACTTTGCCACACCATCCGGCGAGGCATTCATGCCGGCCTTGCCCTTGCTCCATCCGGCAGGGCAGACCTCGCCGTGCTCTTCGGTGAACTGCAGCGCATCCACCATGCGCAGCATTTCGTCGATATTGCGGCCCAGCGGCAGGTTATTCACCACCTGGTGCTGCACCACACCGGCGCGGTCGATCAGGAAAGAGCCGCGATAAGCGACGCCGCCTTCCGCTTCCACGTCATATGCCTTGCAGATTTCGTGTTTGATGTCGGCAACCAGCGTGTAGCGCACCTGGCCGATGCCTCCCTTTTCCACCGGCGTGTTCTTCCAGGCGAGGTGGGTGAAATGGGAATCGATGGAAACACCGATCACTTCCACGTTGCGCTTCTTGAATTCTTCCAGACGGTGATCGAACGCAATGATTTCGGATGGGCACACGAAAGTGAAATCCAGCGGGTAAAAATAGACCACGGCATATTTGCCGGCAATCTGCTTCTTCAAATTGAAGGTTTCGTTTATTTCATTGTTGCCCATGACGGCAACGGCGTTGAAATCGGGAGCTTGCTTGCCTACGAGTACTGCCATGATGATCTCCTAAATGATGGTTGGGGGAAGTGGGCGGGGCTTTTCTTGACTGAATCGCTAGGGTATGAAATTTACCAGATATGCCAGCAGTGTCAACTGAACTGCTGGAGATTAACACGACTTTATTCGATTTCCGGGATGAGGATATTCCAATCCGGAGATATGCAGCCAGAAGATGGGCACATGGGAATCTGTCGACAAACCGTTCGTCCCCATCTCGGTAGCAGATTAACGGCCTGTTGCAAATCACCCTTTGCGCTGTAAGCTTGTATTGCCATTTTCAAGACAGGCCTATTTGCCAGGGCAGCAAGAAAATGCTTGCCGGTAGCAAGGTGCAAATTCAATGGATTTTTTTATAACTGCGAAGTGATTTCTTGGAGGTAGCTATGTCAGCTGATGAAGTCTTTTTCAAATGGTCTCCCGCCTACAGTGTCAACATCAAAACTATCGACGATCAACATCAGGAGCTGGTTAACATCCTCAATCGCCTGTTCGTCGCCGTATCCAAACGTGAAGGCGATAAAGTCATCGCGGGCATACTGGATGCATTGATGAGTTATACACAGACGCATTTCACACTGGAAGAACGACTGATGCGGGACGCAAAATACATAGACTTCGAAGCGCACAAACACGAACACAAGAAGCTGCTGGAACAGCTGGATCAGCTCTGCAAGAAACACCTGCTCGAAGAGAAACCGATTTATTTCGAGATGCTGAGCTTCCTGAAAACCTGGCTCAAAGAGCACATCCAGGGCGTGGATACCAAATACAGCCAGGCACTACAGCAGGCTGGCTTCTCCGTTGCAGCGTGGGAACGCGAAGCAAGTGCAGAATTTGCCCTGATGTCGAACTCGAAAAAATGGTGGGAGGTGTGGAAAGCCGCCTGATTCTGATCAGGCGTCCTCCAACATCGCTGCGGTAGCGAACTGAATGCGGTGCAACTGCGCATACACGCCCCCTTTTGCCAGCAGCTCTGCATGCGTTCCGATTTCGACGACGCGGCCTTTTTGCAGCACCACGATCCGGTCTGCCTTTTCAATGGTGGAAAGGCGGTGCGCGATGACCAGTGTGGTGCGCCCCTGCATCAGGGTTTCCAGCGCCGCCTGCACATGGCGCTCGGATTCGCTGTCCAGCGCCGATGTGGCTTCGTCGAGGATGAGGATGGGCGCGTTCTTGAGTATGGCTCTTGCGATGGCGATGCGCTGGCGCTGCCCGCCCGATAGCCGCACGCCCTTCTCTCCCACCAGCGTTTCCAGCCCCTGCGGCATCTCGCGGATGAATTCCATGGCATGTGCCGCCGTTGCCGCTGCAATGATCTCGGATTCCGGCACTTCGCGCATCTGTCCATAGCCGATGTTGGCGGCGACGGTATCGTTGAACAACACCACCTCCTGACTGACCAGCGCAATATTGGTTCGCAGGCTGGCCAGCGACAGCTCATGGATGTCGTGCCCGTCCAACGTGATGCGCCCCCGGGTCGGGGTGTAGAAACGCGGCACCAGATTGGCCAGCGTACTCTTGCCGCTGCCTGATGCCCCCACCAGCGCCACGGACTGGCCAGCGGGGATATCGAGGCAGATATCTTCCAGCGCCAGGCGCCCGTCATCATGGTAAGAAAAATCCAGGTGCTCGAAAACAAGGTGGCCTGTGGCACGCCCGATCTCCGTCTTGCCGGCATCGACTTCGCTCGGGCTGTCGAGCAGCTCGAATATGCTTTCGGCTGCCGCCAATCCTCGCTGCGTGAATTCGCTCACGCTGGTGAGCCGCTTCAATGGCGCCGTCAACATCAGCATGGCCGTGACAAACGAAAGGAAGCCACCTACCGTGGTGGCATCGCTCTTGGCCTGCATGGTAGCAAGATAGACAATGACGGCCAGCGCGATCGCCGCGACCATCTGCACGATGGGCACGTTGGCCAGCGCGGCGGCGGCTTGGCGCATCATGTGTCGACGTACCCCGTTGATCTCGACCGCAAAGCGCCCCGACTCATAGCTTTGTCCGCCGAAGAGCTTGACCACCTTGTGCGCGGTGACACTTTCCTCGATCACTTGGGTGATGCTGCCCATTGCCCGTTGCGAGTCGCGGCTGGAAGAACGCAGACGGCGATTAATGGTACTGATGACCCAGGCCACCACGGGGGCCACCAGCAGCGACAGCAGCGTCAACTTCCAGTCAAGATAGAACAGCCACGCAAGCAGGCCGACGATGATGATGGAATCGCGCACCGTGATCGTGACCACACTGGTCGCTGCGGCAGTCACCTGGGTCACATCGTAAGTGAGCTTGGAGATCAGGGAACCGGTGGCGTGGTCGTCATAGAAGCGCGTAGGCAATGCAAGCAACTTGCCGAACATCTCTGCGCGCAGATCCATCACCAGCTTGTTACCCACCCAGTGAATTGCGTATGAGCCGAAAAAACCGGCAATGCCGCGCACGAAAAAGATCAGCAGGATCAACACTGGCGCCCAGCGCATTACCAGATCGTCTTTCTGCACAAACGTGCCATCGAGGAAGGGCTTCAGTAACGCCGGCAGCAGAGGCTCTGTGGCGGCCGCCAGCGCCATACCCAGTATCGAGACCGCGAACGCCCGCCAATAGGGACGTACATAGCCCATCAGGCGCAGATAGAGTTGAATATTGGTCATCGAATAACGGCTACGCCTGCTACACCTTCAAGGCGGTACTCAAACCGCATTCGCATCGTGCCGCTTGCCGGTCACCAAGGCATATACCATCTGGGCAATGACACCGAATCCGATGTAAAGCAACGCCACTTCGATATAGGAACCGTAGTACGCTGCGACGCGTGTGGAGTATTCGGAAGCGCTCATATTGCCGAAATATCCTGCCAGCATGTAGAAGCTGACATTGGCAATAACGAAAGCCAGGCTGCTCGCCGCGATTGCAGCTGCAAACAAGGCAAGCAGGCCTTGGGCAGACAAATCATGGTGCGGCGCATACCAGCGTGCCACATACCACAAGCTGGCATAACTGAAAGCAAGAAAGCCATACGCCGGGGTAACGCACCATGCGCTGACGCCAAGGAAAGTGGTCGCGAAATAATCCACCATCGCTGCTTCGACCAGCAACAGCGTCAGCATCGCGAAACCGTTGCGCAGACGTCCGAGGAACAATCCTCCCAGAAAAAACACGGCGTAAGACGCATCGGGCAACATCGCTGAAGAGCCGAAGTGGTTGAAACGTGTCAACGCCATGAGCGACATCAGCGCAACGACGATCCATACCGTTCGATTCTGCAAGCTTTTCATAATGCCCCCTTAAGATATAACGCCAATCCGGAACTGGCTCGAACTTTAACAGAAAAGGCGTAGCCAAGCGACTGCGCGCCCGTTGCAGGCCTGCTGCCACTCTCGCGAAGCCGCATCCAGAAACAGGGCTTCGCCACACGCCCACCGCTTTGGCAGCAAATCCAGCGGCGATTTGGAGTGCTCATATGGATTCAAGCAAAGCCGGCATTACTGGCACTTGCACACAGGAATTCCAAAGCACTTGCAAAATACCTTGTTACCAATTGACTTAACAGGCTTTTTAATTTTATAGTTCGATCATGGATAGCGAAATCGACGCCCTCGACCAGAAATTGGCCCAACTGGTACAACTCACTCAGCGTCTGCGCGCAGAGAACATGCAACTACGCCAGGAAATTGCTTCGGCATTGAGCCAGCAGCGCAAGAGTCAGGACAAGGTCAGCGAAGCGGCACAGCGCCTGGAAAAACTCCTGTCCCAACTTCCCGAGGATACACAATGAGTACTGCCAAGGTCAGTTCGCTGGACGTGACCATCCTTGATCGCGAACTCCGCGTCGCCTGCCCCGAAGATGAGCGCGCCGAACTGCTCGACGCCGTAGCCTATCTGGACAAGAAGATGCGCGAAATACGCGATGCGGGCAAGATCGCCTCGATCGAACGCATCGCCATCATGGCTGCCCTCAACATCACCCACGAGCTGCTCACCACGCGCATCGGCGGTGGATTTGACCTCGCCGAATTCAAGCGTAGAATGCAATCCATGCAGGCAACCATCGATGCCGCCCTGGCGGAACAGGATGAGTTGTTCTAGGTTTGTCCCCTGCGGTGTTCGTCAGATTCATAATTCTTTGAACCAATGAGCTAATGCTTAGGTTGCGCCCCATCAAAGTTACTGTTGTGAGCGTCCCTCGCGGACGCACCTGATGTGACCGGGAACCGACCCTCTTGAACCCCGGTTCAAGATATTGAGTCAACGGCACAGGCGGGGGACTCCATTCAAATGCGGCGCGAGCCGCATTTTCTTTGTGGCGAGTTCGACATGAGATACTGGCTGATGAAATCCGAACCCGGCGATTGCAGCATAGACGACCTTGCCGCATTGCCCGACCAAACTGTGGCCTGGTACGGCGTACGCAATTACCAGGCTCGCAACTTCATGCGCGACCAGATGCAGGTCGGCGACGGCGTGCTGTTCTACCACTCCAACTGCAAGGAACCCGGCATCGCGGGCATCGCCAAGGTCAGCAGTACCGCCTATCCCGATGCCACACAATTCGACAGGAAGAATAAGTACTTCGACCCCAAGGCCACGCCAGAAACGCCGCGCTGGTTCAATGTGGACGTGAAACTGGTAAAAAAGATCGCGCTGATTTCCATCGAAGCACTGCGCAGCCACCCCGAACTGGAGAACATGCGCACCTTGCAACGCGGCAATCGCCTGTCCATCACACCGCTCGATCCGGCAGAATGGAAGTTCATCACCACAAAACTGGTGCGGGACTGAGCCGTCACAGCAGGGCGGCGGGCGAACCGGCTGGCCAGTCTCGCAATCGAAACCGGGCCTCGCAAAACCGCCCAGCTACGCCGCAGCGATTCTCTTTGCCATCCGCTTACGCACCGAGATAGGCCTGTTGCACAGCATCGCTGCCGAGCAGTTCTTTCGCTCCTCCCGACAGCGTGATGGCACCGCTCTCCAATACATACCCGCGTTGTGCAGACTCAAGTGCCAGTCTGGCATTCTGCTCGACCAGCAGGATAGTGACACCCTGCGCCGAGATAGTGCGGATAGTCTCGAATATCCGTTCCACCATCAGCGGGGCAAGCCCCATGCTGGGCTCATCCAGCATGAGCAGGACCGGATTGCCCATCAGCGCGCGCCCCATGGCGACCATCTGCTGTTCGCCGCCGGAGAGTGTGCCAGCAAGTTGCGTACGGCGTTCTGCCAATCGCGGGAACAAAGCATATTGGCGCTCCAGGTCGACCACGATCCCCGCCTTGTCGTTGCGGACGTAAGCGCCCATCAGCAGATTCTCCTCTACGGTGAGCCGGGCAAAGATGCCGCGCCCCTCCGGCACCAGCGCGATACCCTCCGCGATTCTCTGGTGTGCCGGGATGTGCAACAACGACCTGTCCCGATAGTGCAGTTTGCCTGCAGTCGGATGCAGCAGCCCGGCTAGCGCTTTGAGTGTGGTTGTTTTGCCGGCACCATTGCTGCCGATAAGCGTGACCAGCTCGCCTGCGGCGATGTTCAGGCTGATGCCTTTCAGCGCCTGGATGCCGCCGTAGGAGATTTTGAGGTTTTCCACTTCCAGCAGTTGCTTCATCAAGCATCGCCTCCCGTGCGGTCACCCAGGTAAGCAGCAATCACGGCTGGGTCGCGGCGCACCTCTTCGGGCACGCCTTCCGCGATCTTTTTGCCGTAATCCAGCACGGCAACCCGGTCGCACAGCCCCATGATGAGTTTGACATCGTGCTCGATCAGCAGCACGGTAGTGCCGCTGGCGCGTATCTTCTGCAGCAGGGCTTTCAGCGCGACTGTTTCAGTCGCATTCATGCCGGCGGCGGGCTCATCCAGCGCGAGCAGTTTCGGTTCGGTGGCCAAGGCACGGGCGATCTCCAGGCGGCGCTGTTCGCCATAGGACAAATGTTTTGCCAGGGTCTGGTGCGCGCAATCGATGCCTACATAGTCCAGCAACTCTCGCGCACGCTGCACGATGTCGCGCTCTTCGGCTCGAGCTGCAGCATGCCGCGTCAGCGCGCCCCAGATGCCGGTGCGAGTGCGCACATGGCGACCGACCATGATGTTTTCCAGTGCGCTCATGTTGGCAAACAGGCGGATGTTCTGAAAGGTGCGTGCGATACCGGCTTGAGCCAGCAAATGAGGTTTGCAACGCGTATAGCGCTGGCCGTCGAAATCGAACGAACCGCTGTCCAGTTGATACAGGCCAGTAACGACGTTGAACAGCGTGGTCTTGCCTGCACCGTTCGGACCAATCAAGCCGTATATTTCGCCGCGCCGAATGTGTAGCGATACGCCCTCCAGTGCAATCACGCCGCCGAAGTGCTTGCCCACATTGGCAAGTTCGAGCAGGCGCTCACTTGCTGGCGTCATACACCGTCTCCTGTTCTTGCTGCAACACACTGCTCTCGGCAGCAAATTCGCGCCGGCGTTGCGTCGAAGGCCATAATCCGGCGGGCCGCCACAGCATCACCAGAATCAGCGCGAGGCCGAACATCAGCATGCGCAAACTTTCCGGATCAACCACCACTTTTCCGAGCAGCGCCTGCTGCACGGGTCCCGCCGCATTGCGGAACAGTTCCGGCAATATCACCAGCAGCACGCCGCCCAGCACCACGCCGCCGACATTGCCCATGCCGCCCAGCACCACCATGCACAGCACCATGACGGATTCCATCAGGCTGAAGCTTTCCGGGCTGACGAACCCCTGGAAGCCGGCAAACAGGCCGCCGGAGATGCCACCGAAGGTCGCGCCCATGGCAAAAGCCAGCAATTTGATATTGCGCGTGTTGATGCCCATTGCGGAGGCGGCGACCTCGTCTTCGCGTATTGCCACCCAGGCCCGTCCGATGCGCGAATCCTCAAGGCGGCGCGAAACGAAGATCACCAGCAGGGTAAACGCGAGGAACAGGTAGTAATGCAGGTGCACATCGTCGATGCGGAAACCGAGCCACTCGTACGAATTGCCGAACGAAAAGCCGCCGATCTGCAGCGGATCGATGGCGCTGATGCCCTGCGGGCCGTTGGTGACATTGACCGGCGCATTCAGGTTGTTGAGGAAGATGCGGATAATCTCGCCGAAGCCGAGAGTGACGATGGCGAGGTAATCGCCGCGCAATTTCAGCGTGGGCGCGCCGAGCAACACGCCGAAGCCGCAGGCGATCAGCGCACCCAGCGGCAGCACCACCCACATCGGCCAGTGCAG
>JAJZUH010000087.1 GCA_021847165.1 Pseudomonadota bacterium | reverse complement strand
GGCCACGGCGCATCCAGCTTGAGCTTGCGGCCGGTGAGCCTGAGCACGACGATCAGCGCCAGTGCCGCGCCGACACAGCGTTCCGCCGCGAAGGCGAACGGCGGGGCGTAAGTCAGCGCCTGCTTGGCCAGCACCCAGGTGTATCCCCAGGTCAGGGAGAGGACGACGAGGGCGATTGCAGGCAACCAGCGATTGAGGGTAGTGGGCATCGATCGATATTTCAGCGGCAGAGGGTCGGGTTTCGAGGGGTTCGTTTTTCGGGCGATCAGGCGCACAATCCCGCATGCGCAGTGCGGGAACGCAATCGCACTGCGGCGAACAGCGATCCAATCATTAAAACAGAAAGCGGGCGATGAGCACAGAGCTGTATATCGCGGTGATGGCCGGCATGGTGCTGGCGTTCTTCCTGATGGTCAGCGAGATCGTCTTCATGCGCAAGCGGGTGGTGAACATCCGGGCGCGCCTGGCGCATTTCTATCGCTCGGGCCGCTGGTTCAGGTTCTCGTTCGGGATCGTCGCGATCGGCGCCTTCTTCCTGGTGCAACCGGTGATCGTCGGCTATCTGGTGGTGATGGCGCTGGACCAGGTCGACCCGCATTTCTCGATCTCCGTCATGCGGCAGATGCGCCATGCCTTCATGGCGGTGACGGGCTGACGTCTCGCCGCGGTTCAGTCGCCGAGGACCACCTTGCCATGGCAGGCCGAGCAGTTGGCGCGGCTGCGCACTTCCGGGTTGACCCATTCCTTGTCGGAGATGACGTGATGCTCGTGCTTGAACCACGGCGTGTCGCTGATGCGCAGGCTGTTCGCACTGTAGCGTGCGCCGCTGCCTGCATTGTGCTCGAGGAAGTTGAGGATCTTGCGCTTGTCGCCGGCATCGAGGGTCGCGTTCACGCCGAAGTGTCGATCCAGGCTGCCCATCAGGCGGTGCCAGTTCTCGGCCGACAGCAATTGCGGAGGGTAGGGGATATGGCAGCTGCCGCATTCCTGTTTCCAGGTTGCATTGTTGGGAACCGATAACCTGCCTGCTTC
This sequence comes from Pseudomonadota bacterium, assembly GCA_021847165.1. Classification (GTDB taxonomy): domain Bacteria; phylum Pseudomonadota; class Gammaproteobacteria; order Burkholderiales; family Gallionellaceae; genus Sideroxyarcus. Next base: position 7,057 of record JAJZUH010000087.1, on the reverse strand, counting down.
CGCGTGCGCCAGATTGACTCCCAGCGCCAGCAACAACACCGCGACCCGCTTCATGCTTTTCCTCCTTGGATGATGACCGATCCGGCGGGCGCCTCCGGCAGCGGCGAGGCTGTCGCGGCGTAACCCGATTCCAGGGCGGGCAGTGTAGCCAATAATCGCCGACAGGGGCGCACCGGACGCAACAATATTTTTTGCACCTTCACGAGAGGCCCGTGGCGCAAGCGTTGCGCGCCCATGCCGGGCGCGACGGGCAATGGCCGCGCGACGTTCGACAAAAGCGACAGTTGCGGTCGGGACGGCAATTTCTTTTCCGGAGCCGCATATCCGCGGTGGTAAAATTCCGCCGGGATTTTTATCACGAGCGTCATGCAACCCTCCTTCGTCCACCTTCGTCTGCATAGCGAATATTCCATCGCCGACGGCATCGTGCGCGTGGGCGAAGCGGTCGGGGCCGCCAAGGCGGATGCGATGCCCGCGCTGGCGCTCACCGACCTGTCCAACGTGTTCGGCCTGGTGAAGTTCTACAAAGAGGCGCGTGGCGCCGGCATCAAACCCGTCGTCGGCTGCGATGTGTTCGTGACCAACGACGCGGTGCGCGAGCAGCCGTTCCGGCTGCTGCTGCTGTGCCAGTCGCATGCCGGCTACCTGCGCTTGTGCGACCTGCTCACACGCGCCTACCTCGAGAACCAGTATCGCGGCCGTCCCGAGATCCGCAGGCAATGGCTGCGCGACGGGACGGACGGCCTGATCGCGCTGTCCGGCGCGCACCTCGGCGAAGTGGGCGTGACCCTGCTGAACGGCAGCGCAGCCGGCGCGAAGGCGATCGCGCAGGAATACGCCGGCTTGTTCCCCAACCGCTACTACCTGGAAGTGCAGCGCTACGGCGCGCCGCGCGAAGAGCTGCACCTGCGCGACACGGTCAAGCTGGCGACGGAACTGGCACTGCCGGTGGTCGCCACCCATCCGGTGCAGTTTCTCAGCATCGACGACTTCAAGGCACACGAGGCGCGCGTGTGCATCGCCGAAGGCTATGTGCTGAACGACAAGCGCCGCGTGAAGCAATTCACCGCGCAGCAATACTTCAAGACGCAGGCCGAGATGGCGACGCTGTTCGCCGACCTGCCCGAGGCGTTGCAGAACAGCGTGGAGATCGCCAAACGCTGCAACCTCACGCTCAAGCTGGGCAAGCCGCACCTGCCGGACTTCCCCACCCCCAACGGCGAATCGCTGGACGATTTCCTGCGCAGCGAATCGCAGCGCGGCCTCGAACAGCGCATGCGGCAGCTCTATCCGGACGAGGCGGCGCGCGCGGCGAAGATGCCGGAATACCAGGCGCGCCTGGACTTCGAGGTCAACACCATCATCAACATGAAGTTTCCCGGCTACTTCCTGATCGTGGCCGACTTCATCCGCTGGGCCAAGTCCTTCCGCGACGCGAGATTCCCCAACGGCGTGCCGGTGGGGCCGGGGCGCGGTTCCGGCGCCGGTTCGCTGGTGGCTTATTCGCTCGGCATCACCGACCTCGATCCGCTGCGCTACGAACTGCTGTTCGAGCGCTTCCTCAATCCCGAACGCGTGTCCATGCCCGACTTCGACGTGGACTTCTGCCAGGACGGGCGCGAACTGGTGATCCAGTACGTGCGCCGCCATTACGGCGAAGCGTGCGTGTCGCAGATCGCCACCTTCGGCACCATGGCGTCCAAGGGCGTGATCCGCGACGTCGGCCGCGTGCTGGATTTTCCCTACGGCCTGTGCGACCGGTTGTCCAAGCTGGTGCCGGTGGAAGGCGTGAAGCCGGTGTCGCTGAGGAAAGCGCGCGAAATGGAGCCGGAATTCAATGCCGTCATCGCCAGCGAAGAAGGCGTGGAAGAGCTGATGGAGCTGGGCGAACGGCTGGAGGACCTGACGCGCAACGTCGGCATGCACGCGGGCGGCGTGCTGATCGCGCCGGGCAAGCTCACCGATTTCTGCCCGCTGTATTGCGCCGAGGGCAGCGAGAGCACGGTGAGCCAGTTCGACAAGGACGACGTCGAAGCGGTCGGCCTGGTGAAGTTCGACTTCCTCGGCCTGCGCACGCTGACCATCATCGACTGGGCGGTGCGCTACATCAAGGGATCCGGCATCGAGGGGACGCAATCCTTCAACATCGACACCATCCCGCTCGACGACAAGGAGACCTACGACAGGATCTTCAAGACCGCCAATACCACGGCGGTGTTCCAGTTCGAATCGCGCGGCATGAAGGACACGCTGGTGAAGGCGAAGCCGGATTGCCTGGAAGACCTGATCGCCCTGAACGCGCTGTACCGTCCGGGACCGATGGACTTTATTCCCGATTACATCAACCGCAAGCACGGGCGCGAGCAGGTGGTGCTGCCGCATCCGCTGCTGGAGAAGGTGGTGGGCAACACCTACGGCATCATGGTGTACCAGGAGCAGGTGATGCAGTCGGCTCAGGTGGTGGCCGGCTATACGCTGGGCGGCGCCGACATGCTGCGCCGCGCGATGGGCAAGAAGAAGGCCGAGGAAATGGCCGAACAGCGCAGCATCTTTGTGGCCGGTGCGGCGAAGAACGGCATCGAGGAGAAGAAGGCGAACGAGATCTTCGACACCATGGAGAAGTTCGCCGGTTACGGCTTCAACAAGTCGCACGCGGCCGCCTATTCGCTGGTCGCTTACCAGACGGCCTATCTCAAGTGCCACTTCCCCGCCGCGTTCATGGCCTCGACCATGACCTCGGAAATGGTCAACACCGACAAGGTCAGCTTCTTCTATCAGGATGCACTGCAGCAGGGTTTGGCCATTCTGCCGCCCGACATCAACAGTTCGCTGTTCCGTTTCACCCCGGTGGATGAGAAGACCATCGCCTACGGCCTCGGCGCGGTGAAGGGCACCGGCGAGGCGGCGGTGGAAAACATCGTCGCGGCGCGTGCGGCGGGGCCGTTCAAGGATCTGTTCGACTTCTGCCGCCGCGTCGACAAGCGCATCGTCAACCGCCGTGCCATCGAGGCGCTGATCCGCGCCGGCGCATTCGACAGCATCAACGGCCACCGCTACCAGTTGCTCGCGTCGCTCGATGCGGCGCTGGGCAGTGCCGAGCAGCATGCGCGCGCGGCCAACCAGAACAGCCTGTTCGGCGACGATGAGAGCGTCGACATGCCGGTGCAGATGGCGGACGTGCCGCGCTGGAAGATGCGCGAGCAACTGGCACAGGAGAAGACCGCGCTGGGGTTCTACCTGAGCGGGCACCCGTATCAGGAGTTTGCCGCCGAGCTGTCGCACTTCGTGAAGCACAAGCTGGCGGACATTACGCCGGACATCGTCGCGCCGGCCGGCGGCAACGGCGGCGGATATGGCAACGGCGGCGGACGGCGCAACAATGCCAAGTCGCTGGTGCTGGCGGGCATGGTCAGCGGCGTGCGCATCCTGCAGACGCGGCGCGGCAAGATGGCGGTGCTGACGCTGGACGACGGCAGCGCGGCGCTGGAAGTGGTGGTGTTCAGCGAGCTGTTCGATGCGAACCGCGCCTGGATCCGCGACGACGAACTGCTGGTGGTGAACGGCAAGGCGGAACTCGATGCCTACTCGGGCGGCATGCGCGTTACGGCGGACGAACTCTACGATTTCGCTTCCGCGCGCGCGGCCTTCGCCAAGCGCCTGGACATCTTCTGTTCCATCGACGACAAGGTGCGCGTGCCGCAACTGGCGGAGATACTCAAACCCTACTGCGGCGGCCAGTGCCCGGTGCAGATCAATTATCGCAACCTCATCGGCAGCGCCCCGCTGCGCCTGGGGGACGCCTGGCAGGTCACCTTGCCGGACGAGCTGATCGACGGGCTGCGCGCGGTATGCGGCGCGCAGAACGTGCAAGTCGTGTACGCATAACCCTGTTTTTCGCTCTGCTAATTCGCGCCATCCCAATTTGTGTGTGCTACCGTACAGACTATGTCGGACCGGTCTTGATAGTCTAGTAAACCGACGGGTTTCAGGGAGCCCGCGTTTCTCCGGAGGTGCGACCAGTGCCGATGGGCTCTCGATGAAGGTTTTAGGTGGTCATCTGAAACGATGCTTCGATGAGCGCAGAAGCGCAAGTCAGACAATAACAGGGACACAGATGCCGCATCACCATAACCCGAACCAGAATCGGCTGTTGGCTGCGCTGCCGCCACAGGAACTCGAATCATTGCTTTCCCACCTGCAGGTCATCCATCTGAAGGCGGGCGAGCAGCTTGCCGAACCAGGCGAATGCTTGGGTCATGTGTATTTCCCCATCGATAGTGCGATCTCGCTGCTTTACCGGCTGGAAAGCGGCGAGACGGCGGGCGTTGCGGTGATCGGCAACGAAGGCATGTTCAGCGTCGCCCAGGCACTGGGGGGCGCGGCCATGCCCTACTGGGCGACCGTGGAGACTTCCGGCCATGTGTTCCAGGTGGCGGCGGATACGCTGGATGAGATGAGCAAATGCATGTCCGGCCTGCAGCACACCCTGCTGCTGTACGCGCAGGCGTCGCTGACGCAAGTTGCACAAGCGGTGGTGTGCGGCAAGCACCATTCGCTGCTGAACCAGTTCTGCCAACACCTGCTGTTGATCAACGACAAGTCGCTGTCCAACGATTTCCGGCTGACGCATGAGGCCATCGCCAACATGCTGGGAGTGCGCCGCGAGACCATCACCGAAGTGGCGGGCGAGTTGCGCGACCAGGGGCTGATCGAATATAGCCGGGGGCATATCAAGGTGCTGGATCGTCCACAACTGGAAAAGCTGTGCTGCGAATGCTACGGCGTGGTGCGGGAGGAATTCACCCGGCTGCTGGGCGTTGCGCAGTGACGCGTTCGTTCGACCGGTGCAACTGAATCCTGTCGCGTGAGCAATACATGATGGATACACGGCAACAACTGATCGACATCGCCACGCGCGATGTCACCTGTCTTCCCGCCGATGCCACCATCGGCGAGGCGGCACGCATCATGGCGCAGCGCCGTTTCTCCTCCATCGTGGTGACCGATACGGAGAACACACCGCTGGGCATCGTCACCGAACGCAACATCCTGCATGCGATGCGTGCGGCCTCCCCGCCCGAAACCCCGTTGCGCACCAGCATGTCGGCACCGGTGGTGGTGGTCCCGGTCGCCATGGATTGCCTGGATGCCTATCAGGTCTGCATGCGCGAAGGGATACGCCACCTGGTGCTGGTGGACGGCGACAGTGCCGTCGCCGGCGTGGTCAGTGAAACCGATTTCCGCCTGCACCTGAATCTGACCGTTCTGGCCGGGCGGCGCCACCTCGTTTCCGTGGCGCAACGCGCCGTTCCCAGCCTGCCGCCGCATAGCAGCCTGATGCAGGCGCTCAACCTGATGCAGGCGCAGCGCGCCAGTTGCGTGGTGGTGGTCGACGAGGAGAAGCCGGTCGGCATCGTCACCGAACGGGACGTGGTGCGTTTGTATTCGAGCGGTCCGGAGCGCGTCGCCGTCCTGCTGGCGGAAGTGATGACGGCGCCAGTGCTGACCATCTCCGGCAATGCCACCATCAACCAGGCCGCCGAGCGGATGCTGGAGCGGAAGGTGCGCCATCTCGCCCTGGTCGATGGCGCGGGCAAGATGGTCGGGCTGGTGAGCGAGCATGACCTGACCCAGACCATGGCCGCAGGGCTGCTGGACGAGAAGCACGAAGTGGACGAAATATTCCTGCGCACCTTCATCAACACCATTCCCGACCTGGTCTGGCTGAAGGACAAGCAGGGCGTCTACCTGGCATGCAACCGGCGCTTCGAACAGCTGTACGGCGCGAAAGAGCAGGACATCGTCGGCAAGACCGACTTCGATTTCGTGGACAGCCAGCTGGCCGCCTGCTTCCGCAAGCACGACCTTCAGGCGATGTCGGACGAGAAGCATAGTGTGAATGAGGAATGGCTGACCTTCGCGTCCGACGGTTACCGCGGCCTGTTCGAGACCATCAAGACACCGATGCACGACAGCCAGGGGCAATTGATCGGAGTGCTGGGGGTGTCGCGCGACATCACGCGGCGCAAACACACTGCCCAACAGCTGGAGGATTATCGCCGCCGCCTGGAAGGGCTGGTCGCCGAAGAATCGACCAAGTTTCGCGCACTGGTGGAACAGTCGCTGGTCGGGATCTATATCATCCAGGATGGATTGTTCCGCTACGTCAACACCGGCCTGGCCGACATGTTCGGCTACGATGCGGCGGAGGAACTGATCGATGCGCTTCCTGCCATTCAATTGGTCAAGGCCGAAGACCGGGCGATGGTGGAGGAGAATCTTCGGCGCCGGCTTGCCGGCGAGGTGGATGCGACCCGTTACAGTTTCACCGCCTACAGGCGCGACGGCACCGAGATCATCGTCGATTCGCATGGGCGCCGCATCGAGTACCAGGGCCGCCCCGCCATCATCGGGACGCTGGTGGACGTCACCGAACTGCGGCGCAGCAAGGAAGAACTGACCCGGCTGGTGGAGGAGAAGTCGGCCAGTTTGCGCCAGAGCGAGGAATTGTTGCGCACGCTGATCGAGGCGATCCCCGATCCCATCCGCTTCAAGGATGGTGCAGGTGGGTGGCTGGAATCCAACCAGTCGGCACGGCAAACCTTCGGGCTGGCGGGCGTGGATTGCCGCGGCAAGACCGACCGGCAGCTGGCCGAGATCGCGCAACCCGGCTACAAGGAGGCGCTGTTGCGTTGCCATCGAAGCGACGAGGCAGCCTGGCAGGCGGAGGAGGTCTTGCGGCTGGAGGAGGTCATTCCGGCTCCGGGCGGGGGGGAGCTGAACCTGGATGTCATCAAGAAGCCGCTGTTCGGTGCGGATGGCGCACGCAAGGGACTGGTCATCGTCGGGCGCGACATCACCGAGCTGAAACGGGCGGAAGCGGAACTGCGCATCATCGCCAGTGTGTTCGGCAACAGCCAGGAAGCGATCACCATCACCGACGCGGACAATGCCATCATCGACGTCAATCCGGCATTCACCCGCATCACCGGCTACAGCCGCGAGGAGGTGCTGGGAAGGAATCCCAGGATATTGAGCTCCGGACGCCATGACGCTT
>JAJZUH010000086.1:2605-8193 GCA_021847165.1 Pseudomonadota bacterium | reverse complement strand
AACTTCTTCGATAATACGGTGGTGATCGCCGCCGTCAGGGTGGTCTTGCCGTGGTCAACGTGTCCAATCGTCCCAACGTTCACGTGCGGCTTCGTGCGTTCAAATTTACTCTTTGCCATGATTTATCCCCTATCAATGCCAAACATTAATTCACAAAAATGGTGCCCATGGCGAGAATCGGACTCGCGACCTCTCCCTTACCAAGGGAGTGCTCTACCACTGAGCCACATGGGCAAGCTAAAAACTGGAGCGGGTGAAGGGAATCGAACCCTCGTCATAAGCTTGGAAGGCTTCTGCTCTACCATTGAGCTACACCCGCACAAAACCCAAACACCAGCCCACTTAACCTACTAAAAGCAAACTGCAAAATACTGGTGGAGGGGGAAGGATTCGAACCTTCGTACTCTGAGAGGGCAGATTTACAGTCTGCTGCCTTTAACCACTCGGCCACCCCTCCATTTCAAAGAGCGCGCGATTATCCAGATAACCGCTCTCATTGTCAAAGGGAATCTACGAGAATCCAGCAAGAAGCAGGCCAGTCATGCAGCTCACCCGGAACGGGGGCCCCCTTCCATGGCGGTGCCTGCACTCGATCCAGGGGATAAGATACGACAAGACAACCCAACGATTGGACAACAAATACAAACCAGCCGCCCGTCACAACATGCCCGTTTCGGCAAACGACAGACACACCGGACCTGCCACGACGAAATGATCAAGCACCCGCACATCGACGAGTTGCAGCGACTGCTTTAACGCATCCGTCAGCAACCGGTCGGATTCGCTGGGTTCCGCCACACCGGAAGGATGATTGTGGGCGAAGATCAGCGCCGCCGCATTGTGATACAAAGCCCTTTTCACCACTTCGCGCGGATACACGCTGGTCTGAGTCAGGGTGCCGCGAAACAGCTCTTCGCTGGCGATGACACGGTGCTGCGCATCCAGAAAGATGGAGATGAACACCTCCTGCGGCTTCGCTCGCAGCAGCAACTGCAAATAATCGCGCACCGCGCGCGGCGAGTTCAGCGCATCACCCGCCACCATCTCTTCATGCAACGCGCGGCGCGCCATCTCGACCACCGCCTGCAACTGCACAAATTTGGCCCGCCCCAAGCCATGAATGTCACAGAACTCTTTTTCAGAGGCTGCGAACAGTTGCGTGAGGCTACCGAAGCGGGCAACCAGATCGCGCGCCAGATCCACCGCGCTCCTGCCCACCACGCCGGTGCGCAGAAAAATCGCCAGCAACTCGGCATCGGAAAGCGAAGAAGCACCCCGCTGCAACAATTTCTCGCGCGGCCGCTCTCCTTCGGGCCAGTCGGTAATCGCCATCGCAATCGGTTTCTTGTTAAGATGCAGGACATTATGGAGCAAGCCCAGACAAAACGCATCGTACTCGGCATCACCGGAGGCATCGCCGCCTACAAGGCGGCAGAACTCGCGCGCCTGCTGCTCAAGCAGGGCATCCAGGTGCAGGCGGCAATGACGGAAGCGGCCACGCACTTCATCACTCCCGCCACGATACAGGCACTCACCGGCCAGCCGGTATTGATCGACCAGTGGCAGGACGACAAGGGCATGGCACATATCCATTCCAGCCGCGCTGCCGACGCCATCGTGATCGCCCCGGCCACAGCCGACTTCATTGCCAAACTGGCGCATGGCCTGGCCGACGACCTGCTCTCCACCTTGTGTCTGGCGCGCGATTGCCCGCTGCTGGTCGCCCCCGCGATGAACAGGCAGATGTGGTCGAACGCAGCCACCCGGCGCAATGTGCAACGGCTGGTTGCCGATGGCGTGATCGTGCTGGGACCGGCCAGCGGTGCGCAAGCCTGCGGCGAAGAAGGCATGGGGCGCATGCTGGAAGCCGAACAACTCGCACAAGACATCGCCGCCGCGTTCCAGCCGAAGCTGCTGGCCGGACAAAAATTGCTCATCACCGCGGGCCCCACCTACGAAGCCATCGATGCGGTGCGAGGCATCACCAATCGCAGCAGCGGCAAGATGGGCTATGCCATCGCACAGGCCGCAGTCGAGATGGGAGCTGCGGTCACACTGATTTCCGGCCCGACGGCGCTGCCCAAACCGCATGACGCACAATCCGTGGACGTCACCAGCGCCGCCGAGATGCTCGAGGCGGTGAAACAGCGCATACCGGACGCAGATATGTTCATCAGCGTCGCTGCCGTTGCCGATTACCGCCCCGCCCAACCAAGCGAACAGAAAATCAAGAAAGATGCCACCACGCTGGTGCTGGAACTGCACCCCAATCCGGACATCCTCGCCTACGTCGCCAGCCTGCCCAAGCCGCCGTTCTGCGTGGGTTTTGCCGCAGAGAGCGAGAACCTGCGTGAACACGCCACCGCCAAGCGCAAGAAGAAGAACATCCCGCTGCTCGCCGCCAACCTGGCGCAACAGGCCATCGGCAGCGACGACAACGAACTGGTGCTGTTCGACGATGCCGGCGAACACCTGCTGCCCCGCGCCGACAAACTTACCCTGGCACGAGCGCTGTTGCGCCACGCCGCAGCTCTTTACAAGAAAGGAAGCCGATAATGAAAAAAGTGGATGTGAAGATACTCGACCCGCGCCTGCATGAGCACCCACCCGCCTATGCCACGCCCGGTTCGGCCGGTATCGACCTGCGCGCCTGCATCGACGGCAGCATGACCATCCAGCCGGGACAGTGCGAACTGATCCCCAGCGGCATTGCCCTGCATCTGAATGATCCGCACTATGCCGCCATGATTCTGCCGCGCTCCGGCCTGGGACACAAACATGGCATCGTGCTCGGCAACCTGGTCGGCCTGATCGACTCGGACTACCAGGGACAGATATTCATCTCCATCTGGAATCGCGGCCACCACCCGTTCGCCCTGATGCCGATGGAACGCATCGCACAACTCGTCATCGTCCCGGTGGCGCAGGTGCAATTCAACATCGTGGAAGATTTCCCGATGAGCCAGCGCGGAGCCAACGGCTTCGGCAGTACCGGCAAACATTAGACCCGACCACCCAAATAAAAAACCCGCATCAAGCGGGTTTTTTATTCCTCCGTGTGCGGCATCAACGCTCCAGCGTCAGCTCCAATTCGGTTTTCTCAGCCTTGCGTATCGACACCTTTTCCGAAGCCGGCTTGTATCCTTTGAGCTTGGCAACTACCGCATGCACGCCCGGCTCCAACTCCACACTCAACGGCGACATGCCGAAATACACGCCATCCACATAGACCTTGGCACGCGCCGGAATGGTCGTGAGCACCAGCCCCCCGTTCGCGGAAGAAGCCTGCCGGCTGTCACCCGCCGGTACCGGTACCGGCACAGCGACTGCTTGCGCAGGGGCCGCACTTTCCGGCGGCGTGACGAAAACCTTCACTCCGGGAATCAGTTTGGCGCCGGGAGTCAGATTGAAGAGATCGGGGCGTGTCGCCACCAGCACCGAGTCGATTGCCTCAGTCGTCTTGCTCGTCACGATCCCGACCTGCTGTTTCAGGTAATCGGCGATATCGCCCTTGCTGTTGCCCGACACCCCGGCAAAACGTTCGTCTTTTTGTTCTACCTCCCCAGACCAGACCACCTTGCCGGTGGATATTTCTTTCAGCGTGCTCTCCAGCTTGATGGAGATATGGTCGCGCGTCTTGACGTCATATCGCAATTCCTTGACCACGCCGCTCAACTCGAACATGGCGTTGGCATCGTCTTTTTCCAGCACCTGGATACCCGCATCATCCAGCCGCCTGCGCAATGAACTGGTCACCACATCGGTGACATCCTGATCCAGGATGATTTCGGGAACGGACAACCCCAGCACCCGCTCTTCGGACATGCCGATCTTGCGGGGATTGCCCACATTGCGGCCGTCGACATAGCCGGCGATACGAATGGAGGCCGGGTACTTGACCTTGGACGCGTTCGGATTTGCCTTCTCCGGACTGACGTGAATCTCGTTGTTCATCAAAGTGGAGCATCCTGCCAACGCCACCCCTGCCATTATCGACAACACATACAAAGCAAAACGACTCATCAATCCCCCGACTCTGTTATCCCCGCACCCGGAATGGGCACGGAGTCGACTTTATATATTAATCAGCTCAATGTGCGCCGACCGCAGCTTCGATCTCGGCAAATATCCTGACGACCTCGGCCGTATTGATGCGCACCCCCAGCTGACGCGCGATCTGCGTTGCGGAAAAAAGCCCGCGCACCGTCTGGCTGCCATCCGCCCCCTCTTCGACCACCATGGCATGCTGGCGTCCTGCCGCCTTTAACGTGGCCAGGACATCTCCCACCCTGGCTCTCATCACATCATCCAGCCTCAACACATCCAGTTCGCTTTGCACCGTCATCACATCGCCGACCAGGATATCCGCGTGCGTACCGCCCACCTGCTGCAGGAAACGCACCGGCTTTTCCCCCAGCACATCGCTTGCCGTCAGGAATCCGGCGACCCTGTCGGTATCGTCCAGCACCAGCAAGGTCCGCACGCCGTAGCGGATCATCTTCGCATTCGCCTTTTCCATGGAGGTCCCGGCGCGCACGTTGACAACGGAGACGGAGCGCAGATCGGTCATCACATTGACGGCAGGATCGTTCAGAGTCACATTCTGCGGCAACACCTGCATCGGCCTGGCAAAACCCGAGCCGGTTTTTAAACGATGGCTGGTCAGTGCTGAGAAATTGTCGCTCATGGCTATCCTCTCTGAATTGACGGCTTGGACCCTTCCGTGTTGCTGCCCGGCATCTGCCTGACAGATTCCCTGCGGCCGCCGCCTTTCAGCGGTGGCAGATAACGCACCAATTCGTTCAATGCCAAGCGGTAGACATCTCGCTTGAACTCGATCACGTCGTCCAGTTCGACCCAGTAATCGGTCCAGCGCCACGCATCGAATTCCGGATGCCCAGATGCGCGCAACGACACGTCACAGTCTCGCCCGACCAGGCGCAGCAGAAACCATATCTGCTTCTGCCCCTTGTAGTTGCCGCGCGATTCGCGCTTCACCCAGGTTTGCGGCACCTCATAACGCATCCAATCGCGGGTTCGTCCCAATATCTGGACATGGCAGGTCTGCAATCCGACCTCTTCATGCAATTCGCGATACATCGCCTGCTCCGGCGTCTCGCCGTGCTGGATGCCGCCTTGCGGAAACTGCCATGCATCCTGTCTGATGCGTTTACCCCAAAACACCTGATTCTTTGCGTTGGTCAGAATGATGCCGACATTCGGGCGATAGCCTTCCCGGTCTATCATAATTCGCCCCACTCTGTTTTTCGATGGATGGATTGTTCCACATTTCAACCTCACTGGAAAGACGGAATCCACGCCATGCAGTAGAATCGCGGCCTTCAACCAGTTCCACGAGTAACCAACATGCGCGTTTCACAATTTTTCATCTCCACTTTAAAAGAAGCCCCGTCCGAGGCCGAACTACCAAGCCACCGTTTGATGCTGCGCGCGGGCTACATCCGCAAACTTTCCAGCGGCCTGTACACCTGGATGCCTTTGGGCCTGCGCGTGCTGCGCAAGGTCGAAGCCGTGGTGCGCGAAGAGATGAACCGGAGCGGCGGCATAGAGCTGCTGATGCCCGCCGT
>JAJZUH010000086.1:0-2505 GCA_021847165.1 Pseudomonadota bacterium | reverse complement strand
GTCATTACCCCCGGCCAGAAAACCATCGAGGAAGTCGCAGCGTTTTTCAATACCAGTGCGGACAAGGTGCTCAAAGCCATCGCCGTAATGACGCACGAGAACGAGTTCGTGCTGCTGCTGTTGCGCGGCGATCATCAGCTCAACGAGATCAAAGCTTCCAAGGTGCTGGGCGAGTTCCGCTTCGCCAGCGAGGACGAGGTGCATCGCCACATGAAGTGCCGCACCGGCTACATCGGTCCGGTAGGCGCCGAGGTACGTATCCTGGCCGACCGCGCCGCTGCCGCGCTGAGTGACTTCATCTGCGGCGCCAACGATGACGGCTTCCATTTCAGCGGCGTGAACTTCGGCCGCGATGTGGCACTTGAGGAAAGCAATGTGCATGACCTGCGCAATGTCGTCGCCGGCGATCCGTCGCCCGACGGCAAGGGCATGCTCGAACTGTGCCGCGGCATCGAGGTCGGCCACATCTTCCAGTTGCGCACCAAATACTCGGAAGCGCTGCAGGCGACCTACCTGGACGAGAACGGCAAGGCCCAGGTCATGGAGATGGGCTGCTACGGCATCGGCGTGTCGCGCATCGTGGCTGCCGCCATCGAACAGAACTTCGACGAGCGCGGCATCGCGCTGCCTACGGGCATGGCTCCGTTCCAGGTCGCCATCGCCCCCATCGGCATCAAGAAGAGCGAGGCGGTGCGCAACGCAGCCGAACAGCTCTATGCCGAGCTGAGCGCTGCCGGCGTCGAAGTCCTGCTGGATGACCGCGACGAGCGCCCCGGCGTGATGTTCGCCGACCTGGAACTGATCGGCATCCCGCACCGCATCGTGATCGGCGATCGCGGACTGAAGGAAGGGAAGGTGGAATACCAGGGGCGGAAGGACGAAGCCGCACAGGCCGTGGCCTTGCAAGAAGTCGCCAAGCTCGTACAATCCAAGCTATGAAGCTGATCAAGGCACTCCGCAAGCCGTTGTTCACGCTGTCGCTCGCGACGGCCGGGTTGTGCTTTGCCGCCAGCGTGCAGGCCGGCGCACAAAAGGAAGAAGTCCTGTCCGCCAGCGTGCGCAGCATGCTGCAGCATGCCGTGGCGGATCAGGCCGCCCCCAAGCTGGCCTTCGCCTCGCAGCAGGAAGCGCAGCTGTGGCTGGACGACATGTCGCAACGGCTGGCAAAGCGCATACCGGATGCGGAATACCGTTTCGACCTGTTGAGCACGGTGCATTACGAAGCCACCCGCGCGGGCCTCGATCCGCATCTGGTGCTGGGACTGATCGAAGTGGAAAGCGGCTTCAGGAAATATGCCATCTCCCAGGCCGGGGCGCGCGGCTATATGCAGGTGATGCCGTTCTGGACCAAGGCCATCGGCTCGCCCGATGACGACCTGTTCCATCTGCGCACCAATCTGCGTTATGGCTGCACCATCCTGCGTTATTACCTGGACATGGAAAAAGGCGACCTGTATCGCGCGCTTGGGCGCTACAACGGCAGCCTGGGCAAGCCGGAATACCCGAACATGGTGAAAGCCGCCTGGCACAAGCACTGGAGCAGCCCGCAACAAAAAGCCGGGCGCAGCACCGGCTGACCGCCCCGACTATTTGGCGGTCTTGCTTCTGACGTAGGACTCCACGCTGGCCCGTGTGACCATCCCTTGCTGGTAGCTCACCAGCTTGCCGGCCGGATCGTACAGATAGGAGGTTGGCAGCGCATCCACTTCGCCGACCTGCGCCGCGAGATCGTAATCGCCCATCACCACGGGATAGCCGATCTTCTTCTTGGCGACAAACTCGACAACCGATTCCCTGGTGGAATCCAGCGCAACCCCGATGACCACCAGATCCTTGTTCTTGTGCGCCTCATGCAGCTTCACCAGATCGGGGATCTCTTCCAGACAAGGCGGACACCAGGTCGCCCAGAAGTTCACCAGCACCCATTTGCCGCGGTAATCCTGCAAACGTTGCGGCTGTCCCTGCATATCCTTGAACACAAAAGACTCGGCCGAGGCGGTAACCGCCGCAAGCAGCAGCACCGCCGCGCCAAATAGCCGCAGGAAGGTTTGCATCAATGCTCCGATCCTTCGTCGTGTTCGTCGGCCGAGTGACCATCTTCGCCGTGCTTGCCTTCCGCCGCATGCGACCAATACAGCGCCAGCGCGATCAGGGCGATGCTGCCCCCCATGTAGATGAGGTCGATCGGCTGCGAGACGTGCATGTTGATGGCTTCTTCGAACAAGGTCACGATCATGATCATCAGGATAACCTTGGCCAGGCGGGATTTCAGGTCGTCCAGGCTGTTGATCACCAGTATCTTGCTGGAAGCCTTGCTGCCGTGCGCCTGGTCGATATCGCTGATGAACAGCTCATACAGCCCAAGGGAGAAAATCAGCAGCACCACCGCCAGCAGGTAACCGTCGACCACTTCGACGATGTGCGACACGGTGCTGTCATGCAGGGCCTTGCGCGCCTCGTCCGTCATGCCCGCGTCGGCATAATGGACAGTGTGCTGCACCAGCA
>JAJZUH010000085.1 GCA_021847165.1 Pseudomonadota bacterium | reverse complement strand
TGGGGACAACGTCAGCATCACGGTGAATCTGATCAACCCGATCGCGATGGAAGAAGGCCTGCGCTTCGCGATCCGCGAAGGCGGTCGTACCGTCGGCGCAGGTGTGGTTGCCAAGATCATCGAGTAATTAAGCGGCGATGCGGGCGGGGCGAGGCGATTCGCTCCGTGCCATCATTTGCAGGTTTATAGGCCAGTAGCTCAATTGGTAGAGTATCGGTCTCCAAAACCGAGGGTTGGGGGTTCGAGACCCTCCTGGCCTGCCAGTTAGTAAAGTAGAAACGGACAGTTCGTACATGGCTGACAAGATCAAATTGCTGGTTGCATTCCTGCTGGTAGTGGCAGGGGTGGTCGGCTACTACGCATTGCAGGATAGCGCGGCGGTATTGCGAGTGCTGTCGGTATTGCTCGGCGTGTTGGCGGCGGCGGGTGTATTCTGGACGACCGCATCCGGCAAGCTGTTCTTCAGCTTTGCCGGCGACTCCGTTGCCGAGGCCAAGCGCGTGGTGTGGCCGTCGCGCAAGGAGACGATGCAAACCACGGCGGTGGTGGTCCTGTTCGCGGTGATCATGGCCCTGTTCCTGTGGGCGGTGGATGCGAGCCTGTTATTGATCGTCAACAAACTGATGGGGCGGAGTGAGTGATGGCCAAGCGTTGGTATGTGGTGCATACGTACTCGCAGTTCGAGAAGAGCGTACAGCGTGCTTTGCTGGAGCGCATCGCGCGCGAAGGAATGGAGGATCTGTTCGGTCAGATCCTGGTTCCGGTGGAAGAAGTGGTCGAGCTGAAATCTGGCCAGAAGAACATCAGTGAGCGCAAATTCTTTCCCGGCTACGTGTTGGTCGAGATGGAGATGACCGACGAGAGCTGGCATCTGGTGAAGAATACGCCCAAGGTTACCGGCTTCCTCGGGGGGTCGGCGATGAAGCCGACGCCGATCAGCCAGAAGGAAGTCGACAACATCATGCAGCAGATGCAGGCTGGTGTTGAGAAGCCGCGGCCAAAGGTGTTGTTCGAGGTGGGCGAGGCGGTGCGTGTCAAGGAGGGTCCATTCACGGATTTCCACGGCATGGTCGAGGACGTCAATTACGACAAGAGCAAGCTGCGGGTGGCGGTCACCATTTTTGGCCGTTCGACACCTGTGGAACTGAATTTCGGGCAGGTTGAAAAGGCCTGATGTTGAGCGCCGGATTTCCCGGCATGACAAACGGGGAGCGTATCGGAGCAGTGGCGGTATGCGTTTAACCCACTAAGCAAGGAGTAGCAACGTGGCAAAGAAGATCGTCGGCTATATCAAGCTGCAAGTCCCGGCCGGTAAGGCCAATCCCAGTCCTCCCATCGGCCCGGCACTCGGTCAGCGCGGCCTGAACATCATGGAATTCTGCAAGGCGTTCAACGCCCAGACCCAGGGTGTCGAGCCCGGCCTGCCGATCCCGGTGGTGATCACCGCGTTCGCGGACAAGAGCTTCACCTTCGTGATGAAGACCCCGCCCGCGACCATTCTGATCAAGAAGGCCGCCGGCGTGCAAAAGGGCAGCAAGACGCCGCATACCGACAAGGTCGGCAAGCTGACCCGCAAGCAGGCGGAAGACATCGCCAAGGCCAAGCAGCCCGACCTGACGGCCGCTGACCTGGATGCCGCAGTGCGTACCATCGCCGGTAGCGCGCGCAGCATGGGTATTACCGTGGAAGGGGTGAAATAACATGGCGCACATTTCTAAACGTTACAAGGCGCTCGCCGCCAAGGTTGACCGCAACAAGCTGTACGCGCTGGATGAGGCACTGAAGCTGGTGAAGGAGACCGCCAAGGCCAAGTTCGATGAATCCATCGACGTGGCAGTGAATCTGGGTATCGATGCCAAGAAGTCCGACCAGCTGGTGCGTGGCTCCGTGGTGTTGCCCAAGGGTACCGGCAAGACCATGCGCGTGGCCGTGTTTGCACAAGGTGCCAAGGCTGAAGAAGCCAAGGCGGCAGGTGCCGATATCGTTGGTTTCGATGATCTGGCCGAAAGCATCAAGGGTGGCAAGATGGATTTCGACGTGGTGATCGCTTCTCCGGATGCGATGCGTATCGTCGGCCAGCTGGGCCAGATTCTCGGCCCGCGCGGTTTGATGCCTAACCCCAAGGTGGGCACGGTAACTGCCGACGTGGCGGGTGCGGTGAAGAATGCCAAGGCCGGTCAGGTGCAATATCGCACCGACAAGAACGGCATCGTGCAGTGCACCATCGGTCGCGCCTCGTTCGCGCCGGAAGCGCTGCGCGAGAACATGCTGGCGCTGATCGATGCCCTGAACAAGGCCAAGCCTGCAACTTCCAAGGGTGTTTACCTGAAGAAAGTCGCGATCTCCAGCACCATGGGTGTCGGTATTCGCGTCGAACAGGCCAGCCTGGTAGCGTAAAGTTTCGAATCTGGCGGCGGGGGCTAATCCCCGCTGCCATTTGTTCTTTGGACTGCTGGCGTGGCTGGCAGCATCAAAGACCGTAGGTGCCGAAGGTGCAGTGATGGCCGGAGGCTTAATCGATGGAGGTTTCATCGGCCCACGCAGATGGTGTGCCCGCGAGCAGGAAAGATTGTGGTTTGGCTTCCTGTCTTGAGGACGCGGTCGTTAACCCGGACGTCGTAACGATGTCCGTATGAAGATGGAGAAAGACTTTGGCTCTTAATCTGCAAGAAAAGCAGGCAGTGGTCGCGGAAGTCAGCGCACAAGTGGCGCAGGCCCAGACCATCGTCGTGGCTGAGTACCGCGGCATTCCGGTCGCCGATATCACTTCCTTGCGTGCCAACGCGCGCAAGAACGGTGTTTATTTGCATGTGTTGAAAAACACGCTGGCACGCCGTGCGGTGCAGGGCACTCCTTTCGAGGGATTGGCGGACAAGATGGTCGGTCCGCTGATGTACAGCATGAGCGCTGATGCGGTCGCGGCTGCGAAGGTGGTGCACGAATTCGCCAAGACGAACGACAAGCTGGTCATCAAGGGCGGTGCCTACAACGGCAAGGTCCTGGATGCTGCTGCGGTTGCCGCACTGGCAAGCGTGCCGAGCAAGGAAGTGTTGCTGGCGCAGTTGCTGGGCGTCATGAAGTCGCCGATCACGAGCATGGCTATCGTACTCAAGGCCCTGTCCGAGAAGAAGGCTGGCGCAGCTGCTTAACTAATCAATCATTCAATTTAGGAAGAACAACATGGCATTCGATAAAGACGCATTTTTGGCCGCACTGGACAGCATGTCCGTGCTGGAACTGAACGAGCTGGTGAAGGCAGTTGAAGAGAAATTCGGCGTGTCCGCCGCTGCGATGGCTGCACCTGCCGCTGGTGGCGGTGCTGCTGCTGGCGGTGCCGCTGCAGCTGAGCAGACCGAGTTCACTGTGACCCTGAAGTCCGCTGGCGACCAGAAGGTTAACGTGATCAAGGTCATTCGTACCATCACCGGTCTGGGCTTGAAGGAAGCCAAGGATCTGGTTGACGGAGCACCGAAGGTCGTGAAGGAAGGCGTGAGCAAGGCTGATGCTGACGCGATCGTCAAGCAGCTGGTTGAAGCTGGCGCAACTGCTGAAGCCAAGTAAGCATAGCGTTTGCAGAGAGGCTGACGGGAAACCCGTCAGCCTTTTGCCGCTTCTGGAAACAAAAGCGGATTGCGCGTTTTTGGATTGTAGAAGTTAACGGTTAAGCGGTGCCCGAGCGCCGATTGTCCCTTACCTTTTCCTTCTGTAGTGGAGATATCATGAGCTATTCTTTTACCGAAAAAAAACGTATTCGTAAAAGTTTTGCAAAGCGCGTCGGCGCTTTGCCAGTGCCGTTTTTGCTGTCCACCCAGTTGGAATCCTACAGCGATTTCCTGCAGGCTTGGGTTGCGCCCGAACAGCGCAAGAACCAGGGTTTGCAAGCCGCTTTCAATTCCATTTTTCCGATCGAGAGCCACACCAAGTTCGCGCGTCTGGACTTCGTCAGCTATACGCTCGGCATGCCACCATTCGACGTGCGCGAATGCCAGCAGCGCGGCCTGACCTACGCGTCGCCGCTGCGTGCGCGCGTGCGCCTGACCCTGCTGGACAAAGAGGCCTCCAAGCCGACCGTGAAGGAAGTGAAGGAGCAGGAAGTCTATATGGGCGAAATCCCGTTGATGACGCATACCGGCTCGTTCGTGATCAACGGTACCGAGCGCGTGATCGTGTCGCAGTTGCACCGCTCGCCGGGCGTATTCTTCGAGCATGACCGCGGCAAGACCCATTCTTCGGGCAAGCTGCTGTTCTCCGCGCGCGTGATCCCTTACCGCGGTTCGTGGCTCGACTTCGAATTCGATGCCAAGGATTTCGTGTATTTCCGTATCGACCGTCGTCGCAAGATGCCGGTGACCATTCTGCTGAAGTCACTGGGCTATACACCGGAGCAGATCCTGCAGATGTTCTTCCAGTTCGACACCTTCCACTTCGGCAAGAAGGGCATCCAGTTCGAAGTGGTGCCTGAGCGTCTGCGCGGCGAGATCGCCCGCTTCGATATCGAAGGCAAGGGCGGCAAGGTCATTGTGGCCAAAGACAAGCGCATCACCGTGCGTCACATCCGCGAGATGCAGGAAGCGGGCATCGACAAACTGACCGTGGGCGAGGATTTCCTGGTCGGACGTGTCTTGGCGCAGAATATTGTGGACAAGGACAGCGGCGAGATCATCGCCAATGCCAACGACGAGATCACCGAAACTTTGCTGGGCAAGCTGGAAGCGGCAGGTATCAGCAAGATCAACACCCTGTATACCAACGATCTGGATCAGGGCGGGTTCATTTCGCAAACCCTGCGTACCGACGAAACTACCGACCAGTGGACCGCGCGCGTGGCGATCTACCGCATGATGCGCCCCGGCGAACCCCCTACTGAAGATGCAGTGGAAGCACTGTTCAACGGCTTGTTCTTCAACGAAGACCGCTACGACTTGTCTGCCGTTGGTCGCATGAAGTTCAATCGCCGCGTCGGCCGCGACGAGCTGACTGGCGCCGTCACGCTCTCCAACGAAGATATCGTGGAAGTGATCCGTATCCTGGTCGAGTTGCGCAATGGCCGTGGCGAGATCGACGACATCGATCACTTGGGTAACCGCCGTGTGCGCGCGGTGGGCGAACTGGCCGAGAACCAGTTCCGCACGGGCCTGGCGCGTGTCGAGCGTGCCGTCAAGGAGCGTCTGGGCCAAGCCGAGGCGGACAACCTGATGCCGCACGACCTGATCAATGCCAAGCCGATCTCGGCTGCAGTGAAGGAATTCTTCGGTTCCTCGCAACTGTCGCAGTTCATGGACCAGACCAACCCGCTGGCGGAGGTCACGCACAAGCGTCGTATCTCTGCGCTGGGACCGGGCGGCCTGACACGCGAACGTGCCGGCTTCGAAGTGCGCGACGTGCACCCGACCCACTACGGCCGCGTGTGCCCGATCGAAACGCCGGAAGGCCCGAACATCGGCCTGATCAACTCGCTGGCGTTGTATGCGCGCACCAACGAATACGGCTTCATCGAGACGCCGTACCGCAAGGTGGCGAAGAGCCGTGCGCTGGACGACGTGGAGTACCTGTCCGCGATCGAGGAAAGCAAATTCACGATCGCGCAGGCGAACGCCGAGCTGGACAAGAAGGGCCACTTCACCAACGACATCGTTTCCGCACGTCAGCACAACGAATTCGTGCTGGCCGAGCCGGACAAGATCGAATACATGGACGTGGCGCCGGCACAGGTCGTATCCGTGGCGGCTTCGCTGATCCCGTTCCTGGAACATGATGACGCGAACCGTGCCTTGATGGGTGCCAACATGCAGCGTCAGGCCGTGCCTGTGTTGCGTGCCGAGAAGGCGCTGGTCGGTACTGGTATCGAGCGCACCGTGGCGGTCGACTCCGGCACGGCGGTGCAGGCATGGCGCGGCGGTCGCGTCGACTACGTGGATTCGGGCCGTATCGTGGTGCGCGTCAATGACGACGAAACCACTGCGGGCGAAGTCGGCGTGGACATCTACAACCTGACCAAGTACACCCGTTCCAACCAGAACACCAATATCAACCAGCGTCCGCTGGTGCGCGTGGGCGACGTGATCGCTCGCGGCGACGTGGTGGCCGACGGAGCTTCGACCGACATGGGCGAGCTGGCGCTTGGTCAGAACATGATGGTCGCCTTCATGCCGTGGAACGGCTACAACTTCGAGGACTCGATCCTGATCTCCGAGCGCGTGGTGGCAGAAGATCGCTTCACTTCGATCCACATCGAGGAGCTGACGGTGATGGCGCGCGATACCAAGCTGGGCACCGAAGAGATCACCCGCGACATCCCGAACCTGTCGGAAGCGCAGATGGCGCGTCTGGACGAGTGCGGCATCGTGCACATCGGCGCCGAAGTCGGCGTGGGCGACGTGCTGGTGGGTAAAGTTACGCCGAAGGGCGAGACCCAGCTGACGCCGGAAGAGAAATTGCTGCGCGCGATTTTCGGCGAGAAGGCGTCCGATGTGAAGGATACCTCGCTGCGCGTGAAGGCCGGCATCTCCGGCACCGTGATCGATGTGCAAGTGTTCACGCGCGAAGGTCTGCAACGCGACAAGCGCGCGCAGCAGATCATTGACGACGAACTGGCTCGTTACAAGAAGGATCTGGCCGACCAGATGCGCATCGTCGAGGCCGACTTGTTCGCACGTCTGGAAAAGCTGCTGCACAACAAGGTCGCCAACGGCGGGCCGAAGAAACTGGCCAAGGGTACCAAGCTGAACAAGGAATACCTGCACAGCATCGAGCATCACCAGTGGTTCGACATTCGTGTCGCTGATGATGATGTGGCCGCTCAGCTGGAACAGGTCAAGGAAGCGCTGGCGCAGAAGCGCGTCGAGTTCGATGCGGCATTCGAACTGAAAAAGAAGAAGCTGACGCAGGGCGACGAGTTGCAGGCCGGCGTGCAGAAGATGGTCAAGGTGTACGTGGCGGTGAAACGCCGCCTGCAACCGGGCGACAAGATGGCGGGCCGCCACGGTAACAAGGGTGTGGTGTCGCGCATCGTGCCGGTGGAAGACATGCCGCGCATGGCCGACGGTACGACCGTCGACGTGGTGCTGAACCCGCTGGGCGTGCCGTCGCGTATGAACATCGGGCAGGTGCTGGAAGTGCACCTGGGCTGGGCAGCGAAAGGGCTGGGCAAGAAAATCAGCCAGATGCTGGAAGCGCAGGCCAAGATCGCCGATGTGCGCAAGTTCCTCGGCAAGATCTACAAGGGCGACCAGGCGGACGAGATCGCCACTTTCAGCGATGAAGAAGTGATCGAGCTGTGCCGTAACCTGCGTGCCGGCGTGCCGTTTGCAACGCCGGTGTTCGACGGAGCCAGCGAAGAGGAGATCAAGGATCTGCTGGAGCTGGCCGATCTGCCGCGTTCCGGCCAGATCCAGTTGTACGATGGCCGCACCGGCGATGCTTTCGACCGCAAGGTCACCGTGGGCTACATGCACGTGCTGAAGCTGCACCATCTGGTCGACGACAAGATGCACGCGCGTTCGACCGGTCCGTACAGCCTGGTCACACAGCAGCCGCTGGGCGGCAAGGCGCAATTCGGTGGCCAGCGCTTCGGTGAGATGGAAGTGTGGGCGCTGGAGGCTTACGGCGCGGCATACACGCTGCAGGAAATGCTCACGGTCAAGTCGGATGACGTCAACGGACGTACCAAGGTGTACGAGAACATCGTCAAGGGCGAGCACAAGATCGACGCGGGCATGCCGGAGTCGTTCAACGTGCTTACCAAGGAAATCCGTTCTCTGGGTATCGATATCGATCTGGAACGCCACTGACAACTCCTCATGCGATTTATCGCATAGAGGATTGCGTAACTTAGTTGCTAAGCGCAGGCACAGGATAAAAGGAGTCACACATGAAAGCATTGCTCGATCTGTTCAAGCAGGTTACACAGAAGGAAGAGTTCGATACGATCAAGATCGGTCTGGCCTCTCCCGAAAAGATCCGTTCGTGGTCCTATGGCGAAGTGAAGAAGCCGGAGACCATCAACTACCGTACCTTCAAGCCTGAGCGCGACGGCCTGTTCTGCGCCAAGATCTTCGGCCCGGTGAAGGATTACGAATGTTTGTGCGGCAAATACAAACGTCTAAAGCATCGCGGTGTGATCTGCGAAAAGTGCGGCGTCGAAGTGACGTTGTCCAAAGTGCGCCGCGAGCGCATGGGGCACATCGAACTGGCTTCTCCGGTTGCGCACATCTGGTTTCTGAAGTCGCTGCCATCCCGCCTGGGGATGGTGCTGGACATGACGCTGCGCGATATCGAGCGCGTGCTGTACTTCGAGGCTTATGTGGTGACCGAACCCGGCATGACTCCGCTGAACCGCGGTCAGT
>JAJZUH010000084.1 GCA_021847165.1 Pseudomonadota bacterium | reverse complement strand
GGCGCGAGATCGTCTCCGGCCTCACGCCGCAGATGAGCGCGGCGGAACTGCTCGCCCTGCAGCAGCAGGTCAGGCAGGTGGTCGTCGCGCCCGCCCTGCTCGATTACGTGCAGGCCATCCTGCGCCACACGCGCGAGACGGCGCGCTTCGTGCATGGACTGTCGCCCCGCGCCGGACTGGCGCTGCTCGCCGCCTCGCGCGCATGGTCCCTGATCGACGGCCGCAATGCCGTGATCCCGGAAGACGTGCAGGCCGTGCTGCCCGGCGTCGCCAGCCACCGCCTGCAGAGCGTGCAGGACATGCAGGTCTCCGACGGCAACAAACTGGCGCGCGAACTGATCGAAGCCGTCGCCATCCCGTAACCCGGCTCGACCGTGCTTGCCGCACTCCAACAACGTTTCGGCACCTGGGCATTGCGCCGCCAGCGCTACGACAGCGGCACGATCACGCTCAACCAGCGCAGCATCTACATCCTGCCGACCCGCCAGGGGTTCGCCTTCGGTTTCGTGCTGGCGCTGATGCTGCTGGGCGACATCAACTACAACCTGAGCCTGGGGTATGTGCTCACCTTCCTGCTCGCCACCATGGGCGGCATGTCGATGCTGCACGCCTTCCGCAACATGGCACAGCTGCAGGTGCGCGCCGGCCATGTCGAGCCGGTGTTTGCGGGCGATGCGGCACACTTCGTCTTTCACGTCCACAACGCCAGCAAACTGCAGCGTCACCGCATCACCCTGCACGACACGCAGGGCCACAGTACGGCATTCGATGTGGCCGCTTTCGGCCATACCGAGGCGGTGCTCGGCGTCCCCGCACCGCACCGCGGCTGGCTCAAGCCCGGGCGGCTGACGCTATACACGCACTACCCGCTCGGTCTGTTCCATGCCTGGTCGTATCTGCATTTCGACGTGCGCTGCTTGGTCTATCCGCGACCGGCTGCACGCCTCCCCTTGCCTGCGGCCTCGGCCGATGACGGCAGCGGCAAACAGGCCATCGCCGGAGACGAGGAGTTCGCCGGGCTGCGCGGCTATGTCGCCGGCGACGCGCTGCAGCGCATCGCCTGGAAAGCGCTGGCGCGCGAACAGGGCCTGCAGGTGAAGCAATTCAATGCCCAGCAGGGCCGCGAGCTGTGGCTGGACTGGTCGCAACTGCCCGCCATCGCCGACGAACGCAAGCTGGAATTGCTCGCGCGCTGGGTGCTGGATGCCGAAGCGCAGGGCCTGCGTTACGGCCTGCGCCTGCCCGGCGTCGAATTGCCGTCCGGACAAGGGCCGTCGCATCGCACCGAATGCCTGCGGGCGCTGGCGCTGTTTGGTCTCGGCGAGGCGGCGGCATGAAACTCGCCGCCCCGCTCATCTACGGCCTGCTTGCCAGCATCCTGCTGGTAAGCGCACCGCATGCCGACCATTTGCCGCTGTGGGTGAGCGCAGTGTGCGTGATGCTGCTCGCCTGGCGCGCCTACCTGACCTATTCCGGCAGCCCGCTGCCCGCGCGCTGGCTGCTGCTCGCCGTCACCGTCGCCTGCGTCGTCGGCATCGCCATCACCTTCCATACGCTGTTCGGGCGCGAGGCCGGAGTCACCCTGCTGATCCTGCTTGCCACGCTCAAGCTGCTGGAACTGCGCGCAACACGCGATGCGACGGTGCTGATCTACCTGTCCTGCTTCATCATCATCACCGACTTCTTTTATTCGCAGAGCATTCCCACTGCGCTGTTCATGCTGCTGTCGCTGCTGGTGATCGTGACGACCTGGCTGCATTTGCAGACCGGCACGCTGAACCTGGTGCCGCGCGTACGCATCGCCGGCCTGCTGCTGCTGCAGGCCATCCCGCTGATGCTGTTGCTGTTCGTGCTGTTCCCCCGCGTGCAAGGCCCGCTGTGGGGCATGCCGCAGGATGCGTATGCCAGCAGCGGCCTCTCTGACGAAATGGCGCCAGGCAGCATGAGCAAATTGTCACTATCCGACGCTGTGGCGTTCCGCGTCACCTTCAATGGCAAAGCACCATCGCGAGACCAGATGTACTGGCGCGGGCCAGTATTATGGGACTTTTATGGCATGACCTGGAGACGCGGGCGCAATGCAACCCTGCAACGCCCTATACTCTCCGATGCATCCGCACCAGTGGAGTACACGATAACGCTTGAACCTCACAACAAACCGTGGCTATTCGTACTGGACATGCCCGGCAGGATTTCCATTCCTGCCGATCTCGCGCCAGACTTCCAAGTGCTCAGCAAAACACCTGTGAACGCCCGTACCCGCTATAACGCCATCTCCTATCTGTCCTATCGTGCCAATCTCGCTGAGCCAGCGCAACAATTAAAACGTGCATTGGATCTGTCGCAGGGGCTTAATCCGCGCGCAAGGCAGCTTGGTTCGGAATGGCGCAGACAGTATGTCAGCGATGAAGCTGTGATACGTGCAGCACTCGCCTATTTCAATCAACAGGGCTTTGAGTACACGCTTGAACCTCCCCCGCTCGGCATGAATAGCATCGATGAATTCCTGTTCACCACCAGAAAAGGGTTTTGCGAACATTATGCCGGCAGCTTCGTGTTCCTGATGCGCGCAGCCGGCATCCCGGCGCGCGTGGTGACCGGCTATCAGGGCGGCGAATACAACGATCTCGGCGGCTATTACATCCTGCGCCAGTGGGATGCGCACGCCTGGGCCGAAGTGTGGCTGCCGGACAGCGGCTGGGTGCGCATCGACCCGACCGCGGCCATCGCCCCGGCACGGATACAGAACGGCCTGAGCGCCGCCCTGCCGGACAATGCCGCATTGCCGTTCCTTGCCCGCACGCAATCGCCGTTCCTGCTCAGGCTGCGCTTCAATCTCGACGCGCTCACCAACCAGTGGAACCAATGGGTGCTGGGATACAACACGGAACGCCAGTTCGCCTTCCTGACCCGGCTGGGCATGGAAGATGTCACCTGGCAAAGGCTGGCGATGAACCTGCTGGCGGGAGTCGCGTTGATCGTCGGCGTGCTGGCCCTGTTCATGCTGCGCCATCTCTACCAGCGCGACACCGATGCGGTACAGCGCGCCTACCGGCGTTTCTGCGCCAGGCTCGCCAAACGCGGCATGGTGCGTGCGGCGCACGAAGGGGCCAGGGATTTCGCCGTACGGGCCAGTGCGCGATTCCCGCAGCAGGCCGACGCCATCGCCGACATCACCGCGCGCTACCTTGCACTGCGCTATGAGGAGCGCAACGACCCCGCCTCCCTGCAAGGCTTCCGGCATGCGGTCGCGGCATTCAAGCTATAATCGCGCCCGACCGTTTACTGAAACACCGCCATGCAAATCACCCGCCGCCTGGAATTCGATGCCGGACACCGCATCCCCAACCACAACAGCCAGTGCAAACACCTGCACGGACATCGTTACACCATCGAGATCACGCTGTCCGGCGACGTCATCACCACCGAGGGCGTATCGGAACAGGGCATGGTGATGGACTTTTCGGATGTGAAGCATATCGCCAAGGAGCATGTGGTCGACGCATGGGACCATGCGTTCCTGGTGTATCGCGGCGACAAGGCGGTGCTGGATTTTCTGAATTCGCTGCCCGGCCACAAGACCGTGGTACTGGAAGTGATCCCGACTGCCGAGAACCTGGCCCGGGTCGCCTTCGACCTGCTGCGGGATGCCTACCACGACACCTACGGCAACCACCTGCGGCTGGAGCGCGTGCGCCTGTACGAGACGCCCAACAACTGGGCCGATCATTCGCGCTGAGCGGGTCCCGCGCCGCATTCCTTGCATCCGCACATGAGGTGACGCAGGGCGGCGCGTCCTCCCGCAAAAGGGCCGGAAATTCCCCCGGTCAGACCTTGCCGTATTCCCCCACCGCCACCGTGTCGCGGCCGTTTTTCTTGGCCTGATACAGAGCGCGATCCGCCGAGCGCAGCAGGGTCTCGAACGAATAGCCGCCTTGCGGCAGGACGGAAACGACGCCGCAGCTGATGGTGACGCGCCGCGCCGGCGTGACGTGCGAGATGCCGAGGTCGGCCACATGCTGGCGCACATTCTCCGCCACCCAGCGCGCGCCATCGGCATCCGTCTCGCCCAGCACCAGCGCGAACTCCTCGCCGCCGTAACGCGCCGCCAGGTCGGCCGCCCGCGGCGCGGCGCGCGCCACCTGGCCAGCCACCGCGCGCAGGCATTCATCCCCCATCTGATGGCCATAATGGTCGTTGAACAGCTTGAAGCTGTCGATATCCAGCATCACCAGCGCAATCGGCTTCTTCATGCGTTCGCAGCGGCGCCACTCGCGGATTGAAAGCTCGTCGAACATGCGGCGGTTGGCGATGCCGGTCAGGCCATCGGTGGTGGACAGGCGCTGCAACTCCTTGTTGGCCGCATTCAGCTGGTGCGAGACATCCACCAGCGAGCGCTGCATCTCGATCAGCCTGCGCATGGCGCGCACCTTGGCGTGCAGCACCACCTCGCTGACCGGCTTCATCAGGTAATCGTCACCGCCGACTTCGATGCCGCGCGCCAGATCGGCATCCTTGGTCATGCTGGTCAGGAAGATGATCGCGGTCCAGTCGTCTTTCTGCTCCTGCGCGCGGATCTGCTTGGCGATCTCGAAACCGTCGATATCGGGCAATTGCGCATCCAGCAGGATGATGTCGGGGCGTTCCTTGCGATAAGCGTCGATGGCGCCGGCGCCCGTTTCCGCCGTCAGCGGTTTTATATCCATGCGCTCGAGGAAATTGCACAACACCTTCAAGGTGACCTTGCTGTCTTCCACCACCAGCACTTTGAGTGCGTCTGTTCTTTTTTTCATGTCCGGCCGCTCAAGATTTTGCGGCATTATAGAGCGGAATGGGTCTCCGGCAGGGCTTCATGCTTGCCGCTGTCAGTCCCCGCCGGTTTTTTCATGCAGCCGCTCCGCCTCCGCTTCCCAGCCTTGCTGCAGCTGCGGGTCGTAGAAATGCACATTGTTGCGCCCCGCATCCTTGGCCAGGTACATCGCGGCATCGGCAAATTTGAGCAAGGCATCCATCGACTCGTCGTTGCCGTGATACAGGCTGATGCCGATGCTGGGCGAGCTGGAATACTCGTGCTCCTTGAGCCGGCAGGGATGCGACAACGCCTCGCGTATCTTCTCGGCCACCACGCCGGCCTTGAGCGAAGCCTCGTCGCGCTTGCCGCTGATGCTCTCCAGCAACACCACGAACTCGTCGCCGCCATAACGGGCCACGGTGTCGACTTCGCGCACGCACAGCTTGATGCGCGCAGCCACTTCGACCAGCAACAGGTCGCCATAGTCGTGCCCGAGCGTATCGTTGAGCTGCTTGAAGCGGTCCAGGTCGATGAACAGCAGCGCACCGTAATCGCCATAGCGGGCCGAGGCCGCCAGCGCCGCGTGGAAACGATCGAGGAACAGCCGGCGGTTGGGCAGCTGCGTCAGCGCATCGTAGAACGCCAGGTTGCGTATCTCTTCTTCGGCCCGCTTGCGCTCGGTGATGTCGCTGAAGATGGACACGTACTGGATCGTCTCGCCGCGATCGTTCTTCACCGCACTGAGGTTCATCCATTTCGGGAATATCTCGCCATTCTTGCGCCGGTCCCAGATCTCGCCTGCCCAGGAACCCGTTTCCAGGATCTGCTTCCACATGACAGCATAGAACGCCTTGTCATGCCGGCCGGAACTCATGAGGCGCGGGTTCTTGCCGATGACCTCCTCCGCCGTGTACCCCGTGATCTCGGTGAACGCATGATTGACGCGGACGATGTTGGCCTGGGCATCGGTGATGAGGATGGCCTCGCGCGTCTCGAAGGTCGCCGCCGCCACGCGCAACGCCTGTTCTGCCTGCTTGCGCGACGTGATGTTGTGGCAGAACACGAATATCTTGTCTATCTCCTGCAGAAAGGTCGCCGACACCTCGATATCGACGATGCGCCCGTCCTTGCAACGATGCCGGGTCTCGAAACGGTCATACCCGCGCAACATCAGTTTCTCGATATGCCCTTTGGTATCCTCTTCGCTCTCGTTCGCGTCCAGCTGGCTGATATGCATGCCCACCAGCTCCTGCACCGTGTAGCCGGACATCTTCGCGTACGCCTCGTTGGCTTCTTCCAGAAAGCCATGGGCATTGGCCAGCCAGAAGCCGTCCATCGCGGTGTCGAGCACCAGCTTGTATCGCAGCAGCGCGGCTTCGGCCTTCTTGCGCTGGGTGATGTCGCGGCTGGAAGCGAACATGTAACCCTTGCCGTCGATCTCCACGCCGGTAGCGCATATCTCGACATCCAGCAGAGTCCCGTCCTTGCGCTGATGCACGGTCTCGAACGTCTCGCTCTTGCCGATGCGCGATTGCATCCTCGACCTCAGTTCCCCGACAGAGAACTGCTTGTTCCAGTCGGTTATATGGAGATGCATCGCCTCTTCATGGGTATAGCCCAGCATGTTGCAGAATGCCTCGTTGGCTTCCAGCAGATTGCCGTCGACATCCATCACGTGGATGCCCTCTATCGAGTTGCGCATCAGCGCCTCGTTGCGCCGCAACATCGCCTCGCTCAGGCGGCTGTTTTCACGTTGTTCCGAAATATCCAATCCCAGGCCGATCAGAACCGGCTCCCCGTCGCGCATCACGCTCCTGCCGGTGAAGTGGTAAGGCGTCCTGGTACCGTCCCTGGCGACCATGTCGGCCTCCACCGAGGCATCCCCCGCCTCGAACACCTGCCTGATCGCCCGTTCGATCCTGTCCTTGTCGTCCCCCTCGAAGAACTCCAGCGGATGACTGGTCGCCATTTCCGCCGCGCTGCGCTGCACGACCCGTTCCAGGTTGTGGTTCCACATGCGGAAGCGCCCCTCCGCATCGATCATGTAGAAGACGCCGGGCAGCGCCTCGATCATCGCTTTGCGAAACGCGTTCTCCTTCTCGATCAGGTCGCTATCCGACAGCTTGTCCAGCATGGTATTCAGCGCTTCGGCCAGTTCGCCGATCTCCCCCCCGCCCTTGCGGGGCAGGCGAACCTGCCGGTTGCCCGACGATATTTCCCGCGCGGCGCCGATGATGCGCCGGAGCGGCGCAAAGGTGCGGCGCAGGATCAGCATGAACACACCGCTCACCAGCAGCATCAGCAGCACCGTGTACCCCGCGTTCGGCATGGAGACATCCTCGAACCCGCGAGCTGCCGCGCTCGCCGGAAGATGGCAGGCCAGCAGCAGGAAGCGCGACGGATCGCTGGTGTCGAAGTACACCCGCTCGGCCGCCAGGTAGCCGCCCTTGCCATCGCCCGCCACCAGGGAGCGTGCGCCCTCTTGCCCGGCTTGCGGGGCCAGCATCGGTTTGAGCATCGGGAAATCGTCGGCAATATTCTCCTTGCTGCCCGGCTTGAGGGTAAAGGCCCGCCCCTCTTCCGGGTGCAACAGGTAGCGCCCGAATTGGTCGGTAATGTAACTGCGCATGTCGGACGGCAACCCGTGCGATGCCGAAGCCAGCAGCGCACGCGCATCCTTGCTCAACACCATCATCCCGAACACCCGGCCGTTCGCATCGAACACCGTGGTGACGGCGTGCAGCGCGGGACGGGGCGGCTCTTCGGGCTTGCCATGCCCGCGATCGAGTGTAAATTCGGACAGGTGGACGCGTCCGGCCGTCAGTATCAGCCCGGCCTTGAAATACTCCTGGTCGCCCTTCGCCTGCAGGGCGTCATGCGGCACCACCTCGACGCGGCCGTTGCGGCTGTCGACGCGCACCAGTTCGCGGCCTTCGCCAGCCGCAGCGATATAGCTCGCCTGGTAATACTCCGGATGGGCGCGCAGAAAGGCGGCCAGGATTTCCTGCAGGCGCGCCTCCCATTCCGCATAGGTCGAGCTGTCGCGGGGATCGATCCCGCCGTTGGCGCTGGCGCGCACGATGCCGGAAACGGATGGCAAGGAGGCCAGGAACAGCACATCCTGGCGCAACGATTCGATGTCCTGGGTCAGCCGCACCTGCTCGAGATGCAGGTTCGCCCCGAAGTCGGCGCTGCGCCGGCTGAGGTAGGACTCCTGTTCCCGCTCGCTGTCCTTGTCCATCCACAACAGGCCGCCGGCCACCACAAACAGCAAAGCCCATAGCGTGATACGCGTGGAGAGGCCGATGTCCCTGAATCTCACGTCTGTATCCTCTGTCGGGCAAAACACAGATCCTGCCAGGCTTTGGCCTTCTCGGCCGGGCTGCGCAACAGGTAGGCGGGATGATAGGTCACGATCAGCGGCGTGCCGCGATAGTCGTGCAGCGTGCCGCGCAACGAACCGAGTGTGGCCTCGCGCCCCAGCAGCGACGTGGCGGCGGTCTTGCCCAGCGCCACGATGAGCCTGGGTTTGACCAGTTCGATCTGCCGCTGCAGATAAGGCAGACAGGCGGCGACCTCGTCCGGCTCCGGCGTGCGGT
>JAJZUH010000083.1:4514-8422 GCA_021847165.1 Pseudomonadota bacterium | reverse complement strand
CGTGCATCGGCCAGGTCGCGCAGGACGCGGTAGCTGCCTTGGCCGACCGGGTGCGCATCGCCGTTGATGAAGATGGTATGACTGTGGCACAGCATCTGCGTCTTGAGATCGAGCGCCACCCCGTGCCTCAGTATCGCCTGCGCGAAACGCGCTTCGTTCAGCGGCCTGGCGGGGGCATCGAAGAAGATGTGCGATTTGGGTTCCGAGAGGTAACTGCCGAGGAAATTGGCCACGTCTTCATCGTCCCATTTCACCTTGCGAATGGCGCGACCGACCTGCTGCAGCATGTCGGCGCCGAGTTCCGAGGGATGTTTCTGCACTTTCAGGTCGGGGTCGGCATAGGTACCCTCGATCTCGATGCGGTCTTGCAGGTAGACGAGGAACTGCTCCGCCAGTTCCTGGTACCACGGCGTACGGAAGCCGATGGAGTAGGTCATGCAGTCGTCTTCCGCGATGCCGTTATGTCCGCAGTGTGGCGGCAGGTAAAGCATGTCGCCGGCTTCCAGCACCCATTCCTGCTCCACCTTGAAGTTCTGCAGCAGGCGCAATGGCGCTCCTTCCACCAGCGTGCGGTCTTTCTGCGTCGATATCTGCCAGCGCCGACGTCCCAAGCCTTGCAGCAGGAACACATCGTAAGCGTCAAAGTGAGGGCCGACTCCGCCGCCCTGCGGGGCATAGCTCACCATCAGGTCGTCGAGGCGCGCATGCGGGATGAAGTTGAAGCGCTGCACCAGTTCGGCGGCTTGCGGCAGGAAATGATTGATGCCCTGCACCAGCACCGACCATTTGCCTTTCTTCGAAAGCCCTTCGAAATCTGCGGGTTCGAAAGGTTCATGGCGCAATTTCCATTGCTTGCGCTGATAGGTCACCAGGCGCGCCTGCACATCGTCGCGACAGGCCAGATCGATCAGCTGCTGCGGGCCCAGCAAGCCCTTGAAACCGGGGATGGCCTGGCGGATCAGTAAAGGTTTCTTTTGCCAGTAATCGCGCAAGAATTCGTTGACGCTCAATCCGCCGAGCAGGGCAAGTTTGGTATTCATGCAAGGATTATATTCTCTCGTAAAATCGTTTGGCACAAAATAAAACTCGGTTAGAATGTCCCAAGCAGGAGGGCGGCTATGCCATTACAGGTTGGAACAGAGGCACCTCAATTCGAACTGGCTGATGCAGACATGCAGATGTTCAGCTTGAGCGGACAGCGTGGCAAGAACATCGTGCTGTACTTCTATCCCAAGGACGATACGCCTGGATGCACGATGGAGGCGAACGAATTCAGCGATCACATAGACGAATTCGCCAGGCACGACACCATCGTGGTGGGTGTCAGCCGCGACGACTGCATCAGCCACGCCAGCTTCCGCGACAAGTACGGCCTTTCGGTGCAGTTGCTGTCCGATACCGATGGACGCGTCTGCAAGAAGTACGGCGTGTTGTACGAGAAGGAAGTGGACGGCCAGAAGAAACTTTCCATCCAGCGCTCCACTTTCATCATCGGCAAGGAGGGCGAGCTGCGCCACGTCTTGTACGGAGTCCATGCCCATGGACACGCCCATGAGATTCTTAAATTGATAAAGGAAATGAAATGAAGATCGAAAAGAACGCCGTTGTCTCGCTGACCTACGAATTGACCGATGCCAGCGGCGCGCTGTTGGAGAAGAATGCCGACCCCATCAGCTATCTGCATGGCGGGTACGACGGCATCTTCCCCATCGTCGAAGAGGCGCTGCACGGCAAGAACATCGGCGACAAGTTCTCCGTCAGCATGGATCCGGACGATGCGTTCGGCGAATACGAACACGAACTGGTGCGCGCCGAGCCGCGCAGCATGTTCCCCAAGGATGTCGCCGTCGGCATGCAGTTCGAAGGCGGCGCCGAGGGTGACGACGACGAAGATTACATGCTCTACACCGTCACCGAGGTCACCGACGACGAGGTCACCGTGGACGGCAACCACCCGCTGGCCGGCAAGACACTCATCTTCTCCGGCGTCATCACCGGCGTGCGCCCCGCCACGGCAGAGGAATTGTCGCACGGGCATGTGCACGGCGAGGGCGGTCACCACCACTAGGCAACTGCGCTGCAAATGAAAAAGCCCGCTCGAGCGGGCTTTTTTATCGGGCAAAAAACGGTTCAGTCCTTATCCTTCCGGGCCGCCAGTATGTGGCACAGATGCTCGTCGTTCGGGTTCAGCGTGCAGTACGCCACGGCATCGAACAAGGCCTGGATCTCCTCCAGCGTAAAGCTCGCCAGCAGCCGATTGGCCAGCGCCGTTTGCAGCGGCAGCATGCGCGATTCGCCGTTCGGCAGATTGAAGCGGAAGCCGGCCAGGCGTTTCAGGTCGCCTTCGGTTTCGCTCTGCGCTTCCTGCTCGTCTTCCAGCGTGTTGTAGTACTCCTCGATATCGTCCGACACCAGCTCGGGAATCTCCTCGGGGATCGCCACCACCATGCCCATGTTGTCCTCGGGCGCCGTGTAGGGCACACCGCGTTTTTCGACATAGGACACGAATTTATCGCGCAGCGCGATATCGAAGAAGATGTACTCGATCATGGCAATCCCTTCAGCAGGTTGAGATGGTCCATCCTGCCGCGCAGGGAGGGTGAAATCAATCCCCCGAAAGGGATAGCCGCTGGCTGATCCAGTCCACCGCCTGTGCCGTGCCGTCCGGCTGCAGCGGCATGGCGGCAGGCGCTGACCAGAGGCCGAACAGCGCATCCGCGATGTCCCCGCTTTCCATCTGCCTGCGCGCAACTTCCCGGCATGCGCCGTGCCGTGCCAGCCATTCGACCAGGGGCGGTGCTTCCGGCCAGCCTTCGCGGCTCACGAACAACACCGGCGTGCCGCTGCAGGCGGCCTCGACGAAGCTGCCATAACCCGGCTTGCACAGCAGCGCATCGCAGCTGGCCAGCAGGTCGCCGAACTGCATCGGCAGCGACTCCAGCGCCACGGCATCCGCGCGCCGCACCTGCCAGCTGTCCTGCACCAGCCAGCGCACGCCGTCGATGCGCGGCCAGGTTTCCATGGGCAGGCGGCTGGCGATGCCGCCCATGCTCACCAGCACCAGGCGTTCGTCGCGCGCGAGCCGCAGGTGGCTGCGCAGCTCGTCACGCCTGTCGCGGCCAATGGCAGCGATGGGGCCGACCGGGACGAGGTTGGGGAGCGTCTCCATCGCCATGCCCGGGGTGGCGCGCAGGAATGCATCGGCTCCGGCGTAGCAGCCGTGTATCTGCGCCGCGATGGCATCGTCGCCGCAATAGTGGCGGTAGATATCGAACCAGTTCAGCGAACACAGCGCCGCATTGGCGATGCCGGCTCGCTGTGCGCCCGCCAGCGCCAGATAGCCCACGTTGGAGAACACCATGTCCGCACCGAGTTCGCGCAGCAGGCGCGCCTCGTCGGCGACGCGCGCATCCCAGTCGGCATGGAAGGCGCGATAGGCGCGCCGGCTCTCCTCGATACGCACATCCAGCGCCGACGACATCACCATGCCGATGTCGCCCTCGCTGCCGAGAGGCTGGAACGGCGCCTTGATGCGCGATCTCAGGTGCCGGGACGGTACCGTGGAGCGCACGGTGAGGCGCAACTGCGGCATGCGTTCATGCAGCAGGTTCAGGAGGGGGGCGGTCTGTGCGACATGGCCGAAACCGTGGCCGGAGATGGAGACGACGAGATGGGGCATCGAATGGGGTCGGGTTGTGCAGGCGTCAATGCGGGCATTATAAGGAGAAATCCTGCCGGAGCGTCCGGCGCTGCCGGGTGTTGCGCTGCCTGCCCGAATTCAAGAGAATAGACCCCATGGAAAAGACACTGAAACTCAAGGCATATACAGGCGAGACGAAGAGCGTCGCCACGCAGGCCAGCCTTGCGGAAGAGGAAAAGAAATCTCTTGAGCTCGCCAAAAAGAATGC
>JAJZUH010000083.1:0-4414 GCA_021847165.1 Pseudomonadota bacterium | reverse complement strand
ACGCCGAACATGATGGCGTACACGTTCTTCAGGATCACCGACCAGCTGCGGCCATGCATGTCGGAGGCCTGCTGGCACACCAGCTTGCCGCCGTGGAACAGGCTCTGGATCACGTCGAAATCGCCCATGTCCGACAGCACCACATCGGCGAAGGCATGGCGTCCCGCCGTGATCTCCGCCGAGATCATCGGCCCATACACCACGCCGTAGTGACGCCCGCCCGTGAGCACGCGCTCGAAGATCTGTACCGCGGTCCGCCCGGATTCGTCCAGCCCCTTGGCGATGGTCAGGCACAGGCTGCCCTGTGCCAGATAAGGGGCGATGCGGCTGGCGATCTCGTGGTGCGGATTCACCGGCAGGCAGAACAGGATCACCTGGGCTTCTGCGACCTCTTCCTCCAGCGTCGCATGGCTGCCCTTCACCACGGTACCCAGGTTCCAGATGCGGACGTCATGCCTGTCGGCCACCAGGCTTTCCATGGCATGCCCCATCTTGCCGTAGCCCAAAATCAATACGCGCTGCCTCATGTCTGCTCCTCG
The DNA here is from genome assembly GCA_021847165.1 of Pseudomonadota bacterium. GTDB lineage: Bacteria > Pseudomonadota > Gammaproteobacteria > Burkholderiales > Gallionellaceae > Sideroxyarcus. The sequence continues at coordinate 3,875 of JAJZUH010000083.1, read as the reverse complement.
AACGAGATAGGCGGACGATATCCTAAAAACGCAAAACCCGCATTGCGGGCTGCTAAAATGCGCCGCTCATTCCACTGGAACAACCGTAGCGAGGAAATGCGATGTCATCAGGGCTCTCCGACCAGCAAGCATACGAATACATCATCAAGCTGCTTACCGCCATGAGCAGGGCAGGCGGCTCCGACCTGTTCATCTCGAACGACTTTCCGCCCAGCATGAAGGCGCACGGCGAGATGACGCCGATGACCTCGCAGAAGCTCAACGGCGCGATCACCCGCCAGCTGGCCTATGCGCTGATGAACGAGGGCCAGCGCGCCGAGTTCGAGAAGGAGATGGAATGCAACTTCGCCATCTCCGTGCCCGGCGTGTCGCGTTTCCGCGTCAACGTGTTCGTGCAGCAGCAGAACGTCGGCATGGTCATCCGCACCATTGCCGCCGAGATCCCCAATTTCGAGAAGCTGGGCCTGCCGGAAGTGCTCAAGGAAGTCATCATGCACAAGCGCGGGCTGGTGCTGGTGGTCGGCGGCACCGGCTCCGGCAAGTCCACCTCGCTGGCCGCGATGATCGACCACCGCAACAGCACCTCCAAGGGGCACATCATCACCGTCGAGGACCCGGTCGAGTATGTGCACCAGTCCAAGCAATCGCTGATCACCCACCGCGAAGTGGGCGTGGATACGCACAGCTGGCACCACGCGCTGAAGAACACGCTGCGCCAGGCGCCGGACGTCATCCTCATCGGCGAGATCCGCGATGCCGAGACCATGGAGCATGCCATCGCCTTCGCCGAGACCGGCCACCTGTGCCTGGGCACGCTGCATGCCAACAGCACCAACCAGACCATAGACCGCATCATCAACTTCTTCCCCGAAGAACGCCGCAACCAGTTGCTGATGGACCTTTCCGCCAACATGCGCGCGCTCATCTCGCAGCGGCTGGTGCGCACCCAGGACGGCAAGGGGCGCAAGGCCGCCATCGAGATCCTGCTCAACACGCCGATCATCGCCGACAAGATCTTCAAGGGCGAATTCCACGAGATCAAGGGCATCATGGAGAAATCGCGCGAGCTCGGCATGCGCACCTTCGACTGGTCGCTGTTCGAGCTGTACAACGAAGGCCACATCTCCTACGAGGAGGCGATCCGCAACGCCGATTCCGCCAACGAACTGCGCCTGAACATCAAGCTCAAGAGCAAGCGCGGCGAGCCGGGCGACGCCTCGGGGATCGAATTGTCGCTGCACGTGCACAAGACGCCGGAAGAGCTGGAAGAAGAACGGAAGAAGGAACTGGCTGCGCAGGAAGAGCACAAGCGTCAGTACGAGGCGGCGCAACTGGCCAGGCAGCAGCAGGAAAAACAGCAGCAGGAACTGGCGCAGGCGGAAAAGCCGCAGCAGCCCCCCATCGCGCTGGACAAGATCGAGCTGTCGCTGGAGTAGCCGGGGCCGCCCCGGCCCGGATTCCGGGGCAGTCCGGGCATGCGCGGGTGTCCGGTTGTAACCTGGCGATTACTTGTTATCATGTCGCAGTCGATCTGCAATATTCAGGGAGCGCAGACAATGAGCCACGAGAACAGCCCACTCGATATTTCAGACCGCCAGCTGCTGCCCCCGGCATCGCCGAGCGTCTGGACCGAGATTGGCGAGGCCGAAATCACCCACAACATCTTCGGCCGGGCCAAGGTCCGCATCATCCGCAAACACGACAATGCCCGCCGCGCGCTGTGGCTGGTCGCCATCGTGGCGGTCGCCGCCATCGCCTGGCAAGGCTGGCTCGCCTTCCGTCCGGTCGATTCCTCGCAGAGTGCGGACTCGTTGCCGCATGCAAGCATGGACGAGCGTGAGACGGCGCGGCCCTTCCAGCCCGAGCCGGCGCCCGCGCCTGCAACTGTCGTAGCGCCGCCGATGGAGAGCCTGCCGGCAGTTCCGGCGCAGACCGAAACGATCAAGCCCGAGATCGCCAAAGCGGAACCCGTTGCCAGGAGCGCGCCGCAGCCGGCATCGGGCGTGCATCCCGCCGCCCCTATCCACAGGCCGCTCCCCGCCAGGTCGCCGCTGGCAGGCAAGCCGGCACCTGCCGAGTCCGTGAACGCATCGATGGTGCAGGCGGCCGGTTTGCTTGCCGCAAGCCAGGTGGCCTCGCCACCGGCGCAGCCCCGGCAGCCGGGGATGCCCTACGTCGGCTTGCCGCGCAGCGCATTGCCGGCGGCGCAATCCGCCAGCGCGGTACCCGTTGCTCCCCGCAACCTGCAGCGCGCTGCGCAAGCTGCGGCAAGCAGTCCGGCTGCGGCGGCTCCGCGCGTTGCTCCGCAGCCCAGGGAGACTTCGATGCAACCGCCGGTCGGCCCCGTTGCCCCGCCAGCGCAACCGGATTCGTCCGGCTATTAGTCCCGCCTAGAAACGCAACTCCAGCGCCTTGCACAGGAAACCCATGTAGGGCGCTGCCTGCCGGAAGCGCTCCACCACCTGCGAGCGCAGGTTCCTGGAAGTCACCGTCGCCTCGCTCAGGCTGGCCAGGCCGATGAAATCCTTGCGCTTCAGGTCTTCCACCAGCGCATGGTCCCTGGCAAAACCGCGCGGTGCGTTGGCCAGCACATCGCCTTCCAGCGTGAAATGCCGGTTGAACGCCTTGTCGTCGCGCGCCGCCACCCAGGCATCGCCGTTCTGCACGATGGCCTCGCGTATCTTGAACAGCGCATCCGCATCCGGGTGCCACAGGCCGATGGCCACGAAACACTCGCCCGGTTCGATGTGCAGGTAATATCCCGGCGCATGGATGTCCTTGCCCGCCTCGTGGCGGAACTGGATGCCGATGTTGGTCTTGTAAGGCGTCTTGTCGCGGCTGAAGCGCGTATCGCGGTGGATGCGCATCAGCGAGCCGCCCACCTTCTTCGGCTGCGCCAGGAAATGGCGCGAGATCGCCGGCATCTCGTCCGACATGTCGCTGATGAAATCCAGTGCAGGTGTGCGCACGAAATCCTCGTACTCCTGCTGGTGTGCTGCGAACCAGTCGCGCTCGTTGTTCGCTGCCAGCGCGGCAAGGAAAGAGAAAGTCTGCCTGGTGAAGTAACGCTCGCTCATGCCGTCGGCTCCTTGTTGGTTTGTGCCTGCCCTGCAACAGGCTGATTATCGGAATTTTCTGCGCTTCCCGGCATCCCCCGGCGCGCCCTGATCAGCCTTCCGATTGGATGTGGTTTTGCTTTATGGTAAGGTGAGCGCAGGAGGATGTCGATGCACGGCGGTTTGGTCGGGTTGTGATCGGTGCTCATAACAATTCAAGGGCAAGGATCGATCGAAGGCTGGTTTTGAAGATGCATTCCAAGGCGGTCACCGGGCGTCACGGGCGCAGTGACCGGCGATGAAATCGAAACATCCAGGCGGAGGTGTTTATGTCACACGAAGACTTTGAAGCCCGCGACAAATTCCTGTTCACGCTGGAATGGCTGCTGGCAGTCACCAAGCGTTACTCCGGCGGGCTGCAGTTCGGCCTGGCCCATATCAATTTCGAGACTTCCCGCATCCTGGGCGAGGCCTACGGCGCGCAAAAAGCGGCGCAGAAGCTGGACGAGGTTGCGCATTCCCTGCGCCGTTCCTTCCGCAAGACCGACCTGGTCTCGCGCGAAGGCGCCGATTTCTGGATCCTGCTGCCGTTCGCGCCGGCAGAGGAGAAGCTGCTCGACAAGATCAAGTACATCGTCGACACCGCATCGGAGAGCGGCTTGCAGATCGTGGAGCGCGACATCTCCATCTTTCTGCTGCCCAACGATGCGGCCAAGCTGGATGCCAGCGCCACCGCGCTGGAATTCCTCGCCTACCTGAAGAAGAACCACATCCACCTGGCCAGCAACGAAGTCTCGCTGCCCGCCAGGGAATAGGCCG
>JAJZUH010000082.1:5744-8502 GCA_021847165.1 Pseudomonadota bacterium | reverse complement strand
TCAGGGAGCAAAACATGGCAGAAGAAAGCACATTACCGAAGCCGAAGAAATCCGTTGCGCTGTCCGGCACCGTGGCGGGCAACACCGCCATCTGCACCGTCGGCCGCACCGGCAACGACCTGCACTATCGCGGCTATGACATCCTCGATTTCGCCGAACAGGCCGAGTTCGAAGAGATCGCACACCTGCTGATCCACGGTAGCCTGCCGAACGCCGCACAGCTGAAGGCCTACAAAGCCAGGCTGAAGACGCTGCGCGGCCTGCCGCAAGCGGTGAAGCAGGCGCTGGAAGCCCTCCCAGCCAACGCGCACCCGATGGACGTGATGCGCACCGGCTGCTCGGTACTCGGCACGGTGGAACAGGAAGCGGAAGCGCACGACCCGGCGCAGACCCGCGAGATCATCGACCGGCTGCTGGCCTGCTTCGGCTCGATGCTGGTGTACTGGTATCACTTCAGCCATGGCGGCAAACGCATCGCCGTGGAGACCGACGACGATTCCGTCGGCGGGCATTTCCTGCACCTGCTGCACGGCAAGCCTGCATCCCCGTCGTGGGTACGTGCCATGCACACCTCGCTGATCCTGTATGCCGAGCATGAGTTCAATGCCTCCACCTTCACCGCACGCGTCATCGCTGGCACCAACTCCGACCTGTACTCCTGCATCACCGGGGCGATCGGCGCCTTGCGCGGGCCGAAGCACGGCGGCGCCAACGAGGAGGCATTCCGCATCCAGAGCCGCTACAAGGATGCCGACGAGGCGGAAGCGGACATCCGCGCGCGCGTGGCGCGCAAGGAGATCGTCATCGGTTTCGGCCACCCGGTCTACACCATCGCCGATCCGCGCAACGAGGTGATCAAGCGCGTGGCAAGACAGCTGGCGCAGGAGAAAGGCGAGATGCGCCTGTTCGACATCGCCGCGCGGCTGGAGACGGTGATGTGGGACATGAAGAAGATGTTCCCCAATCTGGACTGGTTCTCCGCCGTGTCGTACCACATGATGGGCGTGCCGACCAACATGTTCACGCCGCTGTTCGTGATCTCGCGCGTCACCGGCTGGGGCGCGCACGTGATGGAACAGCGTGCCGACGGCAAGATCATCCGGCCGAGCGCGAACTACACCGGACCGGAGAATCTGGCCTGGGTGCCGCTTGAAAAACGCTAATCCCTGAAAACAATTCAGTCACAAAGAACTTCTCTGTGGCAAAAAGTTTTTGAATTTATCTTTTAAGTAAGGAAACAAAATGAGTGCAAACGTAGACATGAACAACCGCCCCGCTCCCGACCAGGTGCTGGTGGATATCGCGCAGTACGTCTGCCGCATGGAGATCCGCTCGGAGGAAGCGTACGACACCGCACGCAACTGCCTGATCGACACGCTGGGCTGCGGCCTGCTGGCACTGCGCTTCCCCGAGTGCACCAAGCACCTCGGCCCGCTGGTGCCCGGCACCACGGTGCGCCACGGTGCGCGCGTGCCCGGCACTTCGCACGAACTCGACCCGGTCAAGGCCGCGTGGGACATCGGCGCGATGATTCGCTGGCTGGATTACAACGACACCTGGCTGGCCGCGGAATGGGGACACCCGTCCGACAACCTGGGCGGCATCCTCGCCGTGGCCGATTACCTCAGCCGCTGCCGCGTGGCGGAAGGCAAGCCGCCGCTGACCATGCGCTACGTGCTGATCGCGATGATCAAGGCGCATGAAATCCAGGGCGTGCTGGCGCTGGAGAACAGCTTCAACCGCGTCGGCCTCGACCACGTCATCCTGGTGAAGGTGGCGTCGGCCGCAGTGGTGACGCGCCTGCTCGGCGGCAGCGAGGAACAGGTGATCGATGCGCTGTCGCAGGCTTTCGTCGATGGCCAGTCGCTGCGCACCTACCGCCACGCGCCGAACGCCGGCTCGCGCAAATCCTGGGCGGCAGGCGATGCCACCTCGCGCGCGGTACGCCTGGCGATGATGACCATGAAGGGCGAGATGGGCATCCCCGGCGTGCTGACCGCACCGCAGTGGGGCTTTTACGACGTGCTGTTCAGCAAGACCAACAAGGACCAGAAACTGAAGCCGGAGGAACAGCGCCGCTTCTCGCTGCCGCAACCATACGGCAGCTACGTGATGGAGAACGTGCTGTTCAAGATATCCTTCCCCGCCGAATTCCATTCGCAGACCGCATGCGAAGCCGCCGTGCGCCTGCACCCGCAGGTGAAAGACCGGCTGCACGACATCAGCAGGATCGTCATCACCACGCACGAATCGGCCATCCGCATCATCTCCAAGGTCGGCCCGCTGGCCAACCCGGCCGACCGCGACCACTGCCTCCAGTACATGGTGGCGGTGCCGCTGGCATTCGGCGACCTGGTGGCGGAGCACTACGAAGACAGTTTCCATGCCGCCAATCCGATCATCGACGAACTGCGCGGCAAGATGGAGGTCGTGGAAGATCCGCGTTACAGCCGCGAATACCTGGAGGCGGACAAGCGCTCCATCGCCAACGCCATCCAGATATTCTTCAAGGACGGCAGCAGCACCGAGAAGGTCGCGGTGGAATATCCGATCGGCCATCGCCGCCGCCGCGCCGAGGGCATCCCGGTGCTGGAGCAGAAGTTCCTGAACAACCTGCGCACACGCTTCCCGGAACAGCGTTGCCAGCAGATCATGGCGCTGTGCCTGGACAAGAAAAAACTGGAAGCGACGCCGGTGAACGAGTTCATGGAGTTGTTTGTGATCAATTAAAACCAACTCCCTCCCCTTTGCAGGGGGA
>JAJZUH010000082.1:0-5644 GCA_021847165.1 Pseudomonadota bacterium | reverse complement strand
GAACAGCGTTGCCAGCAGATCATGGCGCTGTGCCTGGACAAGAAAAAACTGGAAGCGACGCCGGTGAACGAGTTCATGGAGTTGTTTGTGATCAATTAAAACCAACTCCCTCCCCTTTGCAGGGGGAGGGCTGGGGTGGGGGTAGAAACCTGTCGCCGCACTACTTTGAATTTCTACCCCCATCCTGACCTTCCCCCTGCAAGGGGGAAGGAATCTAGAGGGAGGAATCGAAATGAGCTACCAGACAGAGTATGACCGTTCGATGCAGGATCCGGAGGGCTTCTGGCGCAAGCAGGCAGAAGCGCTGGAGTGGTTCGGGTTCCCGCAGCAGATCCTGACGCGCGATGCCGACGGCGTCGGCCACTGGTTCGCCGACGGCGAGATGAACACCGCCTACATGGCGCTGGACCATCATGTGCAACAGGGACGCGGCGACCAGCTCGCGCTCATCTACGACTCCCCCGTCTCCAGCACCAAATCGCGCTATACCTACGCCGAGCTGACCGATGCCGTGGCGCGCACCGCCGGCATGCTGGCCAGGCTTGGCGTAACCAAAGGGGACCGCGTCATCATCTACATGCCGATGATCCCGGAAGCCGTCATCGCCATGCTCGCCGTGGCACGGCTGGGCGCGATCCACTCGGTGGTGTTCGGCGGTTTCGCCCCGCCGGAGCTGGCCTTGCGCATCGACGATGCCAAACCCAGGGTCATCCTCACCGCCTCGTGCGGCATCGAGGTCAAGCGCGTCATCGAATACAAGCCGCTGATCGACCGCGCCTTCGAGCTGGCCAGGCACAAACCCGAATGCTGCGTGATCTACCAGCGCCCGCAGGCCGCCGCTCCGCTGACCGCCGGGCGCGACCACGACTGGAGCGCGTTGCTGGCGCAGGCCCAGCCGGTGGGCTGCACGCCGGTGAAGGGCAGCGACCCGCTGTATATCCTGTATACCTCCGGCACCACCGGCAAGCCGAAAGGCGTGGTGCGCGAGAACGGCGGCCATGCCGTCGCGCTGAAATACAGCATGAAGGCCATCTACGACGTGGATGCCGGCGATGTGTTCTGGGCCTCGTCGGACGTGGGCTGGGTGGTCGGCCACTCCTACATCGTGTACGGACCGCTGCTGCACGGCTGCACCACGGTGGTGTACGAAGGCAAGCCGATCATGACGCCCGATGCCGGTGCGCTGTGGCGGGTGTGCGCGGAATACGGCGTGAAGGCGCTGTTCACCGCACCGACCGCGTTCCGCGCAGTGAAGAAGGAAGACCCGCAAGCCCTGCTGATGAAGCAGTACGACCTCGGCAAGCTGCAGACCATCTTCTCCGCGGGCGAGCGGCTGGACCCGCCGACCGAGGCCTGGCTGACCCAGATCAGCGGCAAACCGGTGGTGGACCACTGGTGGCAGACCGAGACCGGCTGGGCAATCACCGCCAACCTGCGCGGCGTGGAACCGATGCCGGTCAAGTCCGGGTCTTCCACCATGCCGGTGCCCGGCTTCAATGTGCAGATCCTCGACGACGGCGGACAACCGGTTGCGCGCGGCACGCAGGGTTTCATCGCGCTCAAGCTGCCGCTGCCGCCTGCCTGCCTGAACCGCGTGTGGGGCGACGACAGCAAGTTCCGCGACGGTTATCTGCGCATGTTCCATGGCTACTATGCCACCGGCGACGGCGGCTATATCGACGAGGACGGCTACGTGTTCGTGATGGGGCGCGTGGACGACGTGATCAACGTGGCGGGACACCGCCTGTCCACCGGCGAGATCGAGGAAGTGATCGCCACCCATCCGGCGGTGGCCGAATGTGCGGTGATCGCGCGCGACGACGAGCTCAAGGGACAGGTGCCGATGGGCCTGGTGGTGCTCAAGTCCGGCGCGAGCGTGGACGAAGCGGAACTGCAGCAGCAACTGGTGACACGCGTGCGCGAGGCCATCGGCGCGATCACCTGCTACAGGGACACGGTGATCCTGGCCAGGCTACCCAAGACGCGTTCCGGCAAGACGCTGCGCAAGACGCTGAACAGGATCGTCAACGGCCAGGACTACGTCGTGCCGTCGACCATCGACGACCCCGGCGTGATTCCCGAGATCATCGAAACGTTGCGCGGCAAGCAGTTCGTCAAATAGCCTCAGGCGAGTGTGTCGCCCAACTGCGCCACGGCGTACCACGCGTTCAGTTCGGCGGCGGTGCGGCCCTTGCCCCAGGCCGCGACATCCGCTTCGCCGATCGGCGCATAAGGACCATGCTTCACTTCGAAGATCACGGCGCCGGTATCGCGTGACAGTACGGCATGCCAGCCGCCGGCCGGGATCTCCACGACGCCGGTGTCGGCGCCCAGTTCGGCACGCTCCGCGACCCTGCCCGCTTCGTCGAACACCAGCACGGTGAAGCGGCCGCGCAAGGCGGTCAGCACCTCCCAGGTGTGCGGGTGGCGGTGCGGCAGGATGAGGGTATCCGGCTCCATGGCGATGGCCAGGCGCTGGATGGGATCGCTCAGTTCCGCATGCAGATTGGCGTTGGCGCGGAGGCGCGGCGATTGCTGCGCCTGCCCGGCAAGGGCGGCCAGGTCGGCTGATGTCAGTTTCTTCAAGTTCGTTCTCCTTTGCGGGCGAAATTCTCTCATGCTTTTATCAGCCCGCCACAACAGATAGAATCTCGCCCCATGCCTTCCCGCCCGGCCCGCCTTCGTCTTGCCTGCATCGTCATCGCGCTCTGCGTCCATGCGCCCAGCGCTCCCGCAGAAGAAGTGCAGACCGACAAGACGCACACTGAAAACAAGGGCTCCGAAGATGTGAGCAAGACCGAGCTGGTGTACGAACTCGACCCCACCTACACCAATCTCGACTTCAATGTGCCGCTCACCAGCAAGGCCATCCCTACCATCACCTCCGACAATGAGGCGGAGATATACAGCGAGCTCATCCAGGGCTCCCTCATACCCCGCTACATGGTGCTGGAGGCCAGCGTATATCCGATCGCTTCGATGGGTACCTTCATCAAGTCGCACTCGCCCAGCCTCTACCAGCAGGGCGAGATCGGCCACAGCGGCATCAACGTGTTCGAATCCGCCACTGCCGACTTCCAGGAACCCTGGGCGGTGTCGGCATTCTTCGGCAACGTGGCGAAACTGAACCGCCCGAAAGAGCAGCGCGAGGGCAACAACTACGGCTATACCGGCTATCTGTTCAGCGCCGGCGACAAGCACATCAAGAACAACCTGCTGATTCCGGACGACTGGTACGAGTTCGAATGGAAGATCAAGGGCAAGATCGACTACCCGGACGAGAAACTTTCATGGAGCTTCCGCGTCGGCGCGCGTTTCAACAGCAACAAGGGGGTCAACGACGTGACGTATGTCAGCCTGCACCGCAGCAACCTGGACCTGCGCTATTCGTTCCTGGAATGGCTGGAGAACGCCAACTACGACTTGCGCATGTATTTCCTGCAGCAAGGCGGACAGATGGTGCGCACGGAACTGATTGCCGGCAAGAAGGTGCCGATGCCGGAATGGGGCTATGCGCCGACGCTGGATATCGGTTTTGTCTGGAGCAGCCCGAACGAGTATTCCGGTCCGCTCAGGGACATTCGCGGCAACACCACGACCCTGATCTTCCGTCCGTCCATCGAATTCTGACTTGCCCTTGAAAACCATCCGCAGACCGGAGCGTTCGGAGATACACTGTGCGTGCCGCACTTGCTCCATGCGATACAAAAGCGAACACCGGTATGCAATCGGGATTCAGACAAGGTGCCTGGGGAATATCGGAACAATACCGATGCCGATCAGGCAATCCATACGCTGAGGGGAATGGAACATGAAAGCCCGTGTCATCTTTCGTACTGTGCAGCCCTACATCTCGGCCCTGGCAGTCATCTTCACCGCAGGCGCACTTGTTTTCGCCATCTACTTTACCGAGCTGGGCATGCAATGGATCACCTTCCTGGGCGGGGTCCTGGTGGCGGCAATCCTTGCCGAGGCAACCCGCGTGTCGCGCCTGGAGTGGATCGCCACGAGACGCTCGGCCCAATTGTCCGCCAGCAAGGACAAGCTCGAACGCGAAACAAAACTCCGCAAGCTGGCCGAAGAGACGCTCGCCGCCAGCAAGCCGCGGCTGCAATTGATCGATGAGGTCCTGCCGACCATGATCGCGCTGTTCGATGCTGCCGGACAGTGCCGCTACCACAACCGCGCCTTCCTGGAGTGGCTGCACCTGCGTGCAGACCAGGTCCGCGACCAGCACATACGCAAGATACTCGGCGTCGGCGTCTACCAGGAAACGGCGACCTCGGTCCGCCAGTCGCTGGACGGGCATCGCGTGCGTTACGAACGGACGCAGAAGATGCCCGACGGCGCGGTGTACAAGCTGGCCGTCGAGCACATCCCGCAGTTCGGCGAGGACGGCAAGGTGACCGGCTTCTATATGCTGATGAACGACATCACCGCTCCCGGCGATCTGCACCAGACTGGCGTCGAAGCCAGGCCGGTCCCGACAGGCGGCACCCCTGCCGAGCCTGTGCGCATGCCCGAAGCAACGGCAAGCCAGGACAGATTCATCGAGTCTTTCTCCGAACAGATCTCCGGGCACAAGGATGCGCTCAATATCAAGGCCGCCATCGAGAAAGGCGATTTCAGCCTGTACTGCCAGCTCATCAGCCCCCTGATGAGCGAATCCGGCGAAGCCGAACATTACGAGATCCTGGTGCGCCTGATCGAGGAAGAGGAAGGCATGATGCCGCCGGGGGCATTCTTCCCGCTGGCCGAGAAATACGGCCTCATGCCGCATCTGGACCGCTGGGTGGTACAGCATGTGACGGCCTGGGCCTCCCACCAGAATCCGCTGGACGAAAAACGCAAACGCTCGCTGTATTTCATCAATCTGGCAGCGGCAACGATAGCCGATCCCAGCTTTCCCGAATTCCTGCAACTGACCCTGCTGGAATATGGCGTGCCCGGCGCCATTCTGTGCTTCGAGATCCCGAATGCCGAACTGGTTGCCAAACCAGCGGTCGTCGCGGAATTTGCGCAGCGCATCAGGCAATGCGGTTGCCTGGTTGCGATCAGCGGTTTTGGCCACGACCGCATCTCATTCGATCTGATCCGGGGTTTCCAGGTGGAATACCTGAAAATCGACGGCAACATCATCTTCAATATCCATCGCGACCCGGTGGAACTGGCCAAGATAACCGCCATCAACCGCGTGGCCAAGCTGATCGGCGTGAAGACGATCGCCGAACTGGTGGAAAGCGAGGAGACCATCGCCAGGCTGCGCGAAGTCGGCATCGACTTTGCCCAGGGGTTTGGCATCTCGCGGCCGCGGCCGCTGGCCGAATAGGCTCCTCCGCCACCTGCCTGCGCAGTTCCCCCACCGATACATCCGCGAACCCCGTGTCTCCGCGAATCGCCCAGATTGCAGGGGAGCCACGTGACATTTATTTCATCCTGTCCGCACCCGTCAGGGCATATAGTCTGGACACCGCCGCGCATCTTTTCCGGGAACCGGATCGGCGGCCCGCACAAGCCAAGCGCCCGAAAGGATCAGGATGAGTACACTACTGGAACAGCTGAAGTCGATGACGGCAATCGTTGCCGATACCGGCGATATCGAGGCCATCCGCCGCCATCGCCCGGAGGATGCCACAACCAACCC
>JAJZUH010000081.1 GCA_021847165.1 Pseudomonadota bacterium | reverse complement strand
TGTTGCCCCGCCGTCTTCTTTATCGGGGATCAATTTATAGGTCGCTCATGGAACTATTTGCCAAAGAAACCCTGCCAGTCAGCCTTGAAGAGGAGATGCGCAAGTCCTATCTGGACTACGCGATGAGCGTGATCGTAGGGCGCGCCTTGCCCGATGTGCGCGATGGCCTGAAACCCGTCCATCGTCGGGTCTTGTTCGCCATGCACGAACTCTCCAACGACTGGAACCGCGCCTACAAGAAATCGGCGCGTATTGTTGGCGACGTGATCGGTAAGTACCACCCGCACGGCGATACGGCGGTGTACGACACCATCGTGCGCATGGCGCAGGATTTCTCGCTGCGCTACACGCTGGTGGACGGCCAGGGCAACTTCGGCTCGGTGGACGGCGATAACGCGGCGGCGATGCGCTATACCGAGATCCGCATGGCGAAGATCGCGCACGAGTTGCTGGCCGACCTGGACAAGGAGACGGTCGATTTCGGCCCCAACTACGACGGCTCCGAGCACGAGCCGCTGGTGTTCCCGGCGCGCATCCCCAACCTCTTGGTGAATGGTTCCTCCGGCATTGCCGTGGGGATGGCGACCAACATCCCCCCGCACAACATGACTGAGGTGGTGGATGCCTGCCTGGCGCTGCTGCGCGAGCCCGACATGGACATCGAACGCCTGATCGAACTGGTGCCTGCGCCGGATTTCCCCACCGCCGGTTTCATCTACGGCCTGGCCGGGGTGAAGGAAGGCTATCGCACCGGTCGCGGACGTGTGGTGATGCGCGCCCGCACCCACTTCGAGGACATCGGCAAGGGCGACCGCCAGGCCATCATCATCGACGAGCTGCCGTACCAGGTGAACAAGGCCAACCTGCTGATGAAGATCGGCGAGATGGTGCGCGAGAAACGCATCGAAGGCATCTCCGAGATCCGCGACGAGTCGGACAAATCCGGCATGCGCGCGGTGATCGAGCTGAAGCGCGGCGAGAACGCCGACGTGATCCTGAACCAGCTGTACAAGGACACCCAGATGCAGGACAGCTTCGGCATCAATATGGTCGCGATTGTCGACGGCCAGCCCAAGCTGCTCAACATCAAGCAAGTCATCGAAGCCTTCCTGCGCCATCGCCGCGAAGTCGTCACCCGCCGCACCATATTCGAACTGCGCAAGGCGCGCGAACGCGGCCATATCCTGGAAGGCCTTGCAGTCGCGCTGTCCAACGTGGACGAGATCATCGCGCTGATCAAGGCGGCGCCGACTCCGCCCGATGCGAAACGCGAGCTGATGGCCCGCGGCTGGCGCTCGTCGCTGGTGGAGGACATGCTGTCGCGCGTGAGCGATGCCTCGCGCCCGGAAGGGCTGGCGCCCGAATTCGGCCTGGTGAAGGGCACGGGGTATTTCCTTTCCGATGCGCAGGCGCAAGCCATCCTCGAGTTGCGTTTGCAGCGCCTGACCGGGCTGGAGCAGGACAAGATCGTGGGCGAATACCGCGAGGTGATGGACAAGATCACCGACCTGCTCGATATCCTGGCGAAGCCCGCGCGCGTGACGCAGATCATCGGCGACGAGCTGATCACCATCCGCTCGCAGTTCGGCGACAAGCGCCGCAGCGAGATCATCACCCATACTCAGGACATGAGCATGGAGGACCTCATCGCGCCGGAAGACGTGGTGGTCACCATGTCGCACGGCGGCTACATGAAGGCGCAGAAGCTTGATGAATACCGCGCGCAGAAACGAGGCGGACGCGGCAAGCAGGCGACGGCGACCAAGGAAGACGATTTCATCGACAACCTGTTCATCGCCAATACCCATGACTACATCCTGTGCTTCTCCAACCGCGGACGCGTCTACTGGCTCAAGGTCTACGAAGTCCCGCAAGGTACGCGCATCAGCCGCGGCAAGCCGATCGTGAACCTGCTGCCGTTGGAGCCGAACGAGAAGATCAACGCCATCCTGCCGGTGAAGGAGTTTGCCGAGGATAAATTTATCTTCTTTGCCACCAGCGAAGGAACGGTGAAGAAGACTCCGCTGTCCGATTTCGCCAACCCGCGCAAAGCCGGCATCATTGCCATCAGCCTGGATGAAGGCGATTTCCTCATCGGCGTGGCGATCACCGACGGCAAGCACGACGTGATGCTGTTCTCGGACGAGGGCAGGGCGGTGCGTTTCGACGAGGACGATGTGCGCGGTATGGGCCGCAACGCACGCGGCGTGCGCGGCATGAATTTGGCCAAGGGAGGCAAGGTCATCGCCCTGCTGGTGGCTGAAAACGAGGAGCAGTCGGTGCTGACCGCAACCGAGAACGGTTACGGCAAGCGTACGCCGATCACCGAGTACACCCGCCACGGACGCGGCACGCAGGGCATGATCGCGATCCAGACCTCCGAGCGCAACGGCAAGGTGGTGGCGGCGACGCTGGTCAGGCCGGAAGACGAGATCATGCTGATCGGCACCAATGGCGTGCTGATCCGCACCCGCATCAACGAAATCCGCGAGATGAGCCGCGCCACCCAGGGCGTGACACTGATGAATCTGGAGGATGGCGAAAAATTGGCCGGCTTGAGCCGCATCGCCGAAACGGAAGAGGAAGAGGGCGGCGAATAAATGACGATATTCAATTTTGCAGCTGGCCCTGCCGTGTTGCCGCATGAGGTGCTGGCGCAGGCGCGCGAGGAGCTGCTCGATTGGCGCGGCACTGGCATGTCCGTGATGGAGATGTCGCACCGGGGCAAGGAATTCATGGGTATCGCTGCGGAGGCGCATGCCGACCTGCGCGAGTTGATGGCCATTCCCCAGCACTACAAGGTGCTGTTTCTGCAAGGCGGTGCGACCATGCAGTTTGCGATGGTTCCGCTCAACCTGCTGCGCGGCAAGCTGTCTGCCGACTATGTGAATACCGGGATCTGGTCGAAGAAAGCCATCGATGAGGCGAAAAAGCTTTGCTACGTGAACGAAGCCGCCAGCAGCGCCGACAAGTCATTCAGCTATGCGCCAGACTTTGCGCGGTGGAAACTGGACAAGCAGGCGGCCTATGTGCACTACACGCCGAATGAGACGATCGGCGGCGTCGAGTTCAATTGGGTGCCCGATACCGGCAAGGTGCCGCTGGTGGCGGACATGTCTTCCAACATCCTGTCGCGTCCCTATGACGTAACGCAATTCGGCCTCATTTATGCAGGGGCGCAAAAGAACATCGGTCCCGCCGGCGTGACCCTGGTGATCGTGCGCGAAGACCTCCTCGGGCATGCGCCTGCGGGGCTGCCGACCATGCTGGACTACAAGACGCACGCGGATAACGATTCGATGTACAACACCCCGCCGACCTACGGCATCTACATGGCGGGGCTGGTGTTCAAGTGGCTGAAGAAGAACGGCGGCGTGGCGCAGATGGAAAAAACCAATATCGCCAAGGCCAGGCTGCTGTATGACGTGATCGACGCCAGCGATGGCTTCTATACCTGCCCGGTGGCAAAAGCCGACCGTTCGCGCATGAACGTGCCGTTCAAGACCCGCGATGCGGCGCTGGATGCCGAATTCCTCAAGCAGGCGGAAACGCATGGCCTGCTGCAGCTCAAGGGCCACAAGCTGGCGGGCGGTATGCGCGCCTCCATTTACAATGCCATGCCGCTGGCGGGAGTGCAGGTGCTGGCCGATTTCATGGGCGAATTCGCCCGTAGCAAAGGCTGAGGCGTATGGCCGACGAACTGAAGAAATATCGCGAACAGATCGACCGCATCGACGATGAACTGCTCAAGCTGTTCAATCGGCGCGCTGCGCTGGCGCAACAGATCGGCCATGTCAAAGGCAATGGCGCGGTGCTGCGCCCGGAGCGCGAGGCACAGGTGCTGCAGCGCATGGTGCAATCGAACCTTGGGCCCTTATCCGGCCAGGGCGTGACCCAGCTGTTCACCGAAGTGATGTCGCAATGCCGCGCGCTGGAGGCGCCGCTGCGCGTGGCGTATCTTGGCCCGCACGGCACGTTCAGCGAGGCTGCGGTGTTTCAGCGTTTCGGCCAGGCCACCGAGGGGCTGCCGACGGAATCCATCGATGCCGTGTTTGCGGCAGTCGAGAACGGTGCGGCGAATTACGGGCTGGTGCCGGTTGAGAATTCCACCGAGGGGGCCGTCGGGCGTACGCTCGACCTGTTGCTGAACAGCAATCTGATGATCTGCGGCGAGGTGATGCTGCAGGTGCACCAATGCGTGATGTCGAACGAAAACGATCTTTCGCTTATCCGCAAGGTCTATTCGCATCCGCAGTCGTTCGGGCAGTGCCAGGGCTGGTTGAATGCGCACCTGCCGCACGCCGAGCGCATCACCGCATCGAGCAACGCCGATGCGGCCCGGCTGGCGGCAGAAGAGTCGTTTGCGGCAGCAGTTGCGGGCGAGCGGGCGGCGGAGCATTTCAAGCTGAAGGTCCTGGCGCATAATATTGAGGACGATGCGCGCAATACCACGCGCTTCCTGGTGATCGGCAAGCAGGAGGTGGCGCCTTCCGGCAGGGACAAGACTTCGCTGGCGATGTCGGCGGTGAACCGTCCCGGTGCGATGCACGACCTGCTCGCGCCGTTTGCGAACAATGGCGTTTCCATGACCAAGCTGGAGTCGCGTCCGTCGCGTACCGGGCTATGGGAATATGTGTTCTACGTCGATATCGAAGGGCATCAATCAGATGCCAAGGTTGCCACCGCACTGACCCAGCTCAAGCAGATCGCGGCCTTCGTCAAGGTGCTGGGTTCCTACCCGGTCGCCGTCTAACAGTTTCAGCAAGCAAGGTATCAAATGAATTATTGTGATTTAGCGCCATCCTATATACGTTCCATCGCGCCTTACCAGCCTGGCAAGCCGATCTCCGAGCTGGAGCGCGAGCTGGGCATCACCGGCATCGTCAAGCTGGCCTCGAACGAGAACCCGCTGGGCGCGAGCCCGGCTGCCGTCGCGGCGATGCAGAACGCGATCAAGACCATCGCGATCTATCCCGATGGCAACGGTTTCGAGCTGAAAGATGCGCTGGTCAAGCGTTACGGCGTGGCGCATGCCAACATCACCCTTGGCAACGGCAGCAACGACCTGCTGGAGTTGGCGGCGCGCGCTTTCCTGACCGTCGGCGACAAGGTGGTGTATTCGGCGCACGCCTTCGCGGTGTATGCGCTGGCATCCCAGGCGGTCGGAGCGATCGGCATTAGCGTCCCCGCCATCAACTACGGCCACGACCTGAAAGCGATGTTGCAGGCGGCAAAGGACAACCGGGTCAAGATGGTGTTCATCGCCAACCCGAACAATCCCACCGGCACTTATCTCGGCGCCGGCGAGCTGCTGGAATTCATGCGCGGCCTGCCACCCGAGATGCTGGTGGTGCTGGACGAGGCCTACAACGAATATCTGCCCGAGGACAAACGTTACGACAGCGTGAGCTGGCTGAAGGAGTTTCCCAACCTGATCATCTCGCGCACCTTCTCCAAGGCTTTCGGGCTGGCCGGCCTGCGCGTCGGCTACGCGCTGGCGCACGAGCAGGTGACGGACATGATGAACCGCGTGCGCCAGCCGTTCAACGTCAACAGCGTGGCGCAGGCCGCCGCCGTGGCGGCATTGCGCGATGTGTCGTTCGTGAAGAAGACCTTCGAACTGAATCAGCGCGGCATGCAGCAGATCACCGATGGACTCACCAGGCTGGGGCTCGAATACATTCCCTCGTGCGGCAACTTCGTAGCGTTCCGCATCGGCAATGCCACGGCGATGTACCGACGCTTGCTCGAAATGGGAGTGATCGTACGTCCGATAGCGAACTACGATATGCCGGACTGGCTGCGCGTCAGCATCGGCCTGGAAAGCGAAAACGCGAAATTTTTAGCAGCGCTGGAACGAGCAATCGCCCAGCAAGCACATGGAGAAAACAAATGATCATCGTTATGGGCAATGAAACCACCGACGCACAAGTCGCCGCAGTGGTAAAGAAGATCGAAGCGGCCGGACTCAAGGCCAACGTCTCGCGCGGTGTCGAGCGCACCGTCATCGGCGCCATCGGCGACGAGCGCAAGCTGGAAGCGGAGATGTTCACCTCGCTGCCCGGAGTGGAATCGGCGATGCACATCGCCAAGCAATACAAGATCGTGTCGCGCGAGTCGCACAAGCAGAACACCGTCATCGACATCGCCGGCGTCCCGCTCGGCGGCAACCAGATCCAGATCATCGGCGGCCCCTGCTCGGTCGAGACGCAGGACCAGATGGACCTGTCGGCCAGGTATGTGAAAGAGGCAGGCTGCCGCCTGATGCGCGGCGGCGCGTTCAAGCCGCGTACCAGCCCGTATGCCTTCCAGGGGCACGGCGTGGAAGGCCTCGACATGTTCCGCAAGGCGGCGGACAAGTTCAAGTTGCCCATCGTCACCGAACTGATGGATGCGCGCCAGCTGGATGCCTTCATCGAATACGACGTGGACGTGATCCAGATCGGCACCCGCAACATGCAGAACTTCGACCTGCTGAAAGAGATCGGGCGCGTCAACAAGCCCGTCATCCTCAAGCGCGGCATGTCGGCGACCATCTCGGAATGGCTGATGGCGGCCGAATACATCGCAGCGGGCGGCAACCACAACATCATTTTCTGCGAACGCGGCATCCGCACCTTTGAAACCGCCTACCGCAACGTGCTGGATGTGACGGCGATTCCCGTGCTGAAGAAAGAGACCCACCTGCCGGTGATCGTCGATCCTTCGCACGCAGGCGGCAAGGCGTGGATGGTGCCGGCGCTGTCGCAGGCAGCCATCGCTGCCGGTGCCGACGGGTTGCTGGTCGAGATGCACCCGAGCCCGTGCGATGCCTGGTGCGATGCCGACCAGGCGTTGACGCCGGACGAGCTGAAGAAGCTGATGGGTACGCTGGGCGGTATCGCCAAGGCGATCGGCCGCTCCCTGTAAACCCATGCAGCCAGTCTTTCGCAAGGTCGTCATTTTCGGCGTCGGGCTGATTGGCGGCTCGTTCGCCCTGGCTTTGCGCAAGGCGGGAGCAGTCTCGCAAGTGGTCGGTTTCGGGCGTAGCACTGCAACGCTGGAGCAAGCCAGGCAACTGGGCATCGTGGACCGCATCGGCAGCGACATTGCCGGCGAAGTGGGCGATGCCGATCTGGTGCTGCTCGCCACCCCTGTGGCGCAGATGGCGGATATCTTCGCTCGCATCGCTCCGCATCTCGGCGCACAGACGCTGGTCACCGATGGCGGCAGCACCAAGGGCGATGTGGTCGCGGCAGCCCGGGCCAATCTGGGTGCCAGGCTGCCGCAATTCATTCCTGCACATCCCATCGCGGGAGCGGAGAAGAGCGGAGCTGCTGCGGCGCAAGCCGATTTATACCAGGGCAAGAAAGTCGTGCTCACGCCATTGCCGGAAAACGCACGTGAATCCGTGGCGCGCGTGCGCAAGGCATGGGAGCAATGCGGTGCGGTGGTGAGCGAACTGACCCCGCAGCAGCACGACGAGGTGTTCGCGGCGGTGAGCCATCTGCCGCACCTGCTGTCGTTTGCGCTGGTGCACGACCTGGCGCAACGCGACAACCGCGACCAGTTGCTCTCGTTCGCCGCCAGCGGTTTCCGCGACTTCACCCGCATCGCCGCCAGTTCCCCCGAGATGTGGCGCGACATCTGCATGGCCAACCGCGATGCCATGATGCGCGAGTTGCAGCAATACGCCGCAGAACTCTACATACTTCATCAGGCGCTGGAGAACTACGATGCTGCCAAGCTGGAAGAGATTTTCAGCCTGGCACGCGAAGTGCGCAGCGCCTGGACTCAACAATAATCACATTTTCCTTCGGTATGTCCCAGCACGAATTCCTCGAACTTCCTCCCTTGATGTCTGCGCGCGGCACCGTGCGCCTGCCCGGCTCCAAGAGCATTTCCAATCGTGTGCTGCTGCTGGCGGCGCTGGCCGAAGGCACGACGGTGGTGCGCGACCTGCTGCATTCCGACGATACCGAACGCATGCTGGATGCCTTGCGCACGCTGGGAGTGGCGGTGGAATCGCTGGGCGACAACGCCTATCGCATCACGGGTTGCGGCGGGAATTTCCCCGTCAAACAGGCCAAGTTGTTCCTCGGCAATGCGGGTACGGCGTTCCGTCCGTTGACAGCCGCACTGGCGTTGTCCGGCGGCAGCTACGAGCTGTCCGGTGTGCCGCGCATGCATGAGCGGCCCATCGGCGACCTCGTGGATGCGCTGCGCCAGCTCGGCGCGGATATCAAGTATCTGGGCAACGAGGGTTTCCCGCCTTTGCTGGTATCTCCTGCCAGACTGGCCGGAGATACTGTGCGGGTACGCGGCGATGTGTCGAGCCAGTTCCTGACGGGTTTGTTGATGGCGTTGCCATTGGCAGGACAGACTGTAAGAGTCGAGGTGGTGGGCGAACTGATTTCCAAGCCATACATCGAGATCACGCTGGCGATGATGGCGCGTTTTGGCATGCGAGTGGAGCGGCAGGAGTGGCGCAGCTTTGTGGTGTTTGGCAGCCAGCATTATGCGTCGCCCAAGGAGATATATGTCGAGGGAGACGCCTCATCCGCCTCGTATTTCCTTGCTGCAGGCGCAATCGGCGATGGGCCGGTACGGGTCGAAGGCGTGGGTGGCGAAAGCGTGCAGGGCGATGTGCGCTTTGCCGCAGAACTGCAGAAGATGGGCGCGCGGATCACCATGGGGCCGAACTGGATGGAAGCTGCTGGCCCGGCAAGCGGAAAACTCAAGGCCGTCGACCTCGACTGTAATCACATCCCCG
>JAJZUH010000080.1 GCA_021847165.1 Pseudomonadota bacterium | reverse complement strand
ACAGGCAACCGCCTTGGCGTAAAGGACTTCGATCCCTGCGTGGTCCTGCTCAACAACGATCTTTCTTCCGGCGCGCCGGACATCCTGAAGAACCTTGAGCAGACCGTGCTGCCGCCGCTGGAAGCAGGCTGGTATGTGCGGCGCAAATCCCGGCATTTCGCGGCTTACCGCCAGGTGACCAGACAGTTTGCCGATCTCATCAAGATCGACCCCTGGCTGATCGATCCCTATTTCGCCGTGTGCAACCAGGTCAATTTTCACGAGAAGGTCGGCGAAGATTGCCTCGCGGCGCAAGTTGATGCGGTGTTGCAGCAGATACGCGCCAAGTATGCCGAGTACGACGTGAAGCAGGATCCCTTCGTCATCGTCAAGGCGGATGCGGGGACCTATGGCATGGGCATCATGACGGTGAAGGATGCCAGCGAAGTGCGCGACCTCAATCGCAAGCAGCGCAACAAGATGGCCGTAGTGAAGGAAGGACTGCAAGTCTCCGACGTACTGGTGCAGGAAGGTGTCTATACCTTCGAGAACCTGAATGAAGCGGTGGCCGAACCGGTGGTTTACATGATCGACCGCTATGTGGTCGGCGGTTTCTATCGCGTGCACACCGAGCGCGGCGTGGATGAGAACCTCAACGCGCCGGGCATGCGCTTCGAGCCGCTGGCCTTCGAGGACTGCTGTATCCTGCCCAATCCGGATTGCGAACCCGACGATATGCCGAACCGTTTTTACGCCTACGGCGTGGTGGCGCGGCTGGCGATGCTGGCGGCGTCGGTGGAGCTGGAAGGAATGCAGGCGTGAGTTTTCGTTTGCTGCTCCCGCTGCTTGCGCTGCTTGCCGCCTGCAACAGCGGATCACAGACATACGAGCAACAAGGCTATGTGTTCGGCACCCTGGTCGAGGTGACCATCTACGGCGAGGACGAGGCGCGTGCCAAGGCGGGCATCACTTCGGTGATGCAGGAATTCCAGCGGCTGCACGACAAGTTGCATGCATGGCGGCCATCCGAATTGAGCGAGCTGAACGTTGCGATCGCGCAAGGGAAATCGAAAGCGGTGTCGCCGGAACTGGCGGCGATGCTGCAGGACGCCGCACGCGTTTCCGCGCAGTCCGATGGCTTGTTCAATCCGGCTATCGGCGGGCTGATTCAGGCCTGGGGATTCCAGGCGGACGATTTCAAGGCCGTACTGCCGGATGAAAAAAAGGTCGCCGCGCTGGTCAGGGCGAATCCGCAGATGGGCGATCTGGTATTCGCGCCGTCATCCGCCAGTCTGCCGCACGGGAGCGATGACGTCATTGTCGGCAGCCGCAACCGCGCGGTCAAGATCGACCTTGGTGGCTATGCCAAGGGGTATGCGCTCGATCGTGCGGCAGATATTCTGAAACGGCAGGGCATCCGCAACGCCCTCATCAATATCGGCGGCAACGTGCTGGCGCTGGGGCAGCACGGTTCGCGCGCCTGGCGCATCGGCATCCAGCATCCGCGCAAACCGGGACCCTTGGCCACACTGGAATTGCACGACGGAGAGGCGATCGGCACATCCGGCGATTACCAGCGCTTCTTCGAGCTGGGCGGCAAGCGTTATTGCCACCTGATCGATCCCCGCACCGGATATCCGGTGCAAGGGGTGCAGGCAGTGACCATCCTCACCCATGGCGCGAATGCCGGCTTGCTGTCCGACGAATCATCCAAGCCGCTGTTCATCTCCGGCGTACGGGGCTGGTTGGCCGCCGCGCAAAAGATGCATCTCGACGAAGCGCTGCTGGTCGATGATCGGGGGGTGGTGCACCTCACCGCTGCAATGCAGAAACGGCTAAAATTCGCGGACGAATCAACGTCGCGTCAGGTCGAGCCATGAACATCGAGGACCGTTTGCGGCAGAACATCCGCCGCACGACGGGCCAGCTGGCGCTCAAAAAGATACGTGCCATGGTGGATGAGGAAGAAGCAAGCGCTGCGGCAGCGGCAAGGGCGCGGAGATGGTTGTTGCGTTACGGCTGGATCGCGCTGCTGGCGGTCGCGGCATTGCTGGCGCGTTTAACAGGAGTGTATTGATTGGTCGGTATCTTATTGGTAACCCACAATGGTCTGGGCGATAGCCTGATCGATTGTGTGCGGCATGTATTGGGCGAGGCACCTGCGCATCTCAAGAGCCTGTCGGTGCTGGCAAGCGACGATCCGCAGCAGAAGCTGGCAGAAGGAGGTTCCCTGGTCGCGCAATTGAACGGCGGCGACGGTGTGCTGGTGCTGTCGGATATCTACGGCGCGACGCCGAGCAATATTGCCAGACAACTGTGCCAGCAGCCGGATGTACGAGGGGTGGCGGGCGTGAACCTGCCTATGTTGTTGCGCGTGACGTGTTGCAGCGAGAAGACCCTGGAAGAGATGGTGCATCGCGCGATAGAGGGCGGACGCGAATGCATCGTGGATATGAATTCGGATATGGAAGGCTGCAATGTTGCAACAGGATGCGCAAATCATTAACAAGCTCGGGCTGCATGCCCGCGCATCGGCGAAACTGACCCAGCTCGCTTCGCAATATCCGTGCGAAGTGTGGCTGTCGCGCAACGGGCGCAGGGTGAACGCGAAAAGCATCATGGGCGTCATGATGCTGGCGGCAGCCAAGGGATCTTCCATCAATATCGAGACTGCCGGCGAGCGCGAGCAGGAGGCGATGGATGCGATCCTGGCCTTGATAAACGGCTATTTCGGAGAAGGCGAATGAGCTTCACGCTGCACGGGCTTCCGGTCTCCAGCGGCATCGCCATCGGCCATGCCCACCTGGTGTCGCATACCTCGCTGGAGGTGGCGCATTACGTGCTGCCCAAGCATCTGGTGGATGAGGAGGTGGCGCGCCTGGATGCCGCACTTGAATCGACGCGCATGGAGCTGGTCGATCTGCGCAGCTTTCGTCCGCAACAGGCGGCGGCGGAGTTCGAGGCTTTTCTCGATCTGCACCTGATGATCCTTGGCGACGAACATATCAACCACGCCGCGCGCGAGATGGTGAGGCGCGAACACTGCAATGCGGAGTGGGCGCTGAAGACGCAAATGGACGCGCTGGTCACGCAGTTCGAGGCGTTCGAGGATGCCTACCTGCGCGAACGCAAGACCGATGTGGTGCAGGTGGTGGAACGGGTGCTCAAGGCGCTGAACGGGGAATCCGGGCATGTGCCGCCCAGCGGCAAGCACGACGTGGAGATGATCCTGGTTGCGCACGACGTCAGTCCCGCCGACCTGATCCAGCTCAAGCCGCATCAGTTTTCCGGCATCCTGACCGACCTGGGCGGTGCAACATCGCACACCTCCATCGTTGCGCGCAGCCTGAACACGCCCTGCGTGGTCGGTCTGCATCATGCCCGCGAGCTGATCAAGGATCACGACATGCTCATCGTCGACGGCGAGCAGGGCGTGGTGATCGTCGACCCCGACAAGCATCTGCTGGCCGACTACAGGCTGCGCAAGAGCCAGTGGGAACTGGAACGGCAGAAACTGAAGCGGCTGAAGACCGCCCACGCCGACACGCTGGACGGTACGCATATCGAACTGCATGCCAATATCGAGATGCCGCACGACCTGACGGAAGTGAAGGAGAACGGGGCGACCGGCATCGGCCTGTTCCGCAGCGAATTCCTGTTCCTCAACCGCGACAACCTGCCGGACGAGGAAGAGCAGTTCAACGCCTACCGCGAAGTCATCGAGGGCATGGAGGGTCTGCCCGTTACCATCCGTACCTTCGACCTCGGGGCGGACAAGCAAATCAAGGGCGCGGTGCGCGTGGCCAGCAATCCGGCGCTGGGTTTGCGCGCCATCCGCTTGTGCCTGGCCGAGCCGCAATTGTTCCGCACCCAGTTGCGGGCGCTGTTGCGCGCTTCGGCATACGGCAACCTGAAGATCCTCGTGCCGATGCTGTCAGGCACGGCCGAGATCAACCAGACCCTGCAATTCATCGAGGGTGCCAAACACAGCCTCGCCAACGAGGGGATTGCCTATGACCCGAACGTGCAGATCGGCGGCATGATCGAGATTCCCGCGGCGGCGCTGGCGCTCAATGTCTTCATCAAGAAGCTGGATTTTCTTTCCATCGGCACCAACGACCTGATCCAGTACACGCTGGCGATCGACCGTACCGACGATGAGGTCGCCCACTTGTATGACCCGCTGCACCCTGCAGTGCTGCAGCTGCTCGCGCACGTGATTGGCAGTGCCAACAAGGCGGGGGTCCCGATCTCGGTCTGCGGGGAGATGGCGGGTGAGCTGGCATACACCCGGTTGCTGCTCGGTCTCGGCTTGCGCCAGTTCTCCATGCATCCGGCGCAATTGCTGGGCACGAAACAGCGCGTCCTCACCACCAGCCTGCCGGAGATGACGCCGCTCGTGCAGAAGATATTGCGCGCCGATGACCCGATGAA
This sequence comes from Pseudomonadota bacterium, assembly GCA_021847165.1. GTDB lineage: Bacteria > Pseudomonadota > Gammaproteobacteria > Burkholderiales > Gallionellaceae > Sideroxyarcus. The sequence goes on along the minus strand of JAJZUH010000080.1, from coordinate 4,355 downwards.
GATACGCGACCTGCTGGACCGGCTGAATACCGCCTAGCCTTTGTATCAACGGGTTTTGTCGGGCCGGCCGGATGTGCCTGACGGGGTCCTCGATGGCCGGGCCGTTCAGACTGCCAGCAACGCTTCCACCGCGGCGATATCCGCATGGGTTTCCGGATGGCGGCTGCCGCTGTACAAGGCGTTCTCCGGCAGGACGATGATATGTATCTGGGCGCCTGTTTCGCTGGACAGCGTGTAACTGGGAACAGTTTCCTTGCGTCCGCCGATCTGTGTTTTCCATTCCCCGTCGTCAAATTCCACATTGTGCTTGAGCAGGAACAGCAGCACGGCTTTTTCGTCGTCGCTGAACAGGATCAGGTTGATGTCGGAGTGTGCCCCTGCCGTGCCGCTGAGCACGGAACCCGTGAGATAAGGGTGGAACGAAGCCAGCTGGCGCATGGCGGCAAGCGCTTCCTGACGCAGCTGATGCAGGAGACCTGGGTGGCTTTCCTGCTGGTAAAGCGTGCGATAGCTATGCAAGGCATCGTCCACCTCCTGGTTGCTGGGCAGGTGATGGGTGTCCGATGCGCCGAGCTGGCGCGCAGCCTTGCGCTTGGCGTAGGCGTGATCGGTGATGCCGTCTTCGGCCATCAGTTTGGCGGCCAGGTGGGCGAGTTGTTCGCGCATCAGGTCGCGGCGTTGCGGGTGAGGTTTGCCCATCTGTCTGTCAGAAGAGTTGTCCGTTCGCTTCTGCCGGCTTGCTGTTTTCCGGGACGGCTTCGCCTTGTTCCGGAGGCAGGTTCTCTTCGTAGAAGTACTCGGTATGGGTGCCGTTCGGGTCGCGCAGGCCGTTATCATTGATGCGCGCGGTGACGATATGGTCCGGAATCGAGTATTCGATCTCGGGCACGCCTTTCAGCATTTTTTCCATGTAGCCCATCCAGATCGGCAATGCCGCGCCCCCGCCCGTTTCCTTCTCGCCCAGGCTTTGCGGATTGTCATAACCGATCCAGGTTACGGCGACCAGCGTGGGATGGAAGCCGGCGAACCATGCATCCATCGAGTCGCTGGTGGTGCCGGTTTTGCCAGCAAGATCCTGCCGGCCCAGCTCCATGGCGCGCATGGCGGTGCCATGTTTCACCACATCCTGCATCATGTTGACCATGGTGAAGGCGTTGCGTACGTCGATGACCTGTTCGGCGCCCTGACCCGCAACGACAGGCGCCGCCTGCGAAATGACCTTGCCCTGCCCATCCTCGATGCGCTGGATGAAATAGGGCATGACGCGGTAACCGCCATTGGCGAAGACCGAGTATCCGCCCATCAGCTGCATCGGCGTGACTGAGCCCGCCCCGAGCGCCATGGTCAGGAAGGGTTTGATCTTGTCTTTGTCGAAACCGAACTTGGTCACATAGTCTTGCGCGTACTCAAGCCCGATCGCCTGCAGGATGCGGATGGAAACAAGGTTCTTGGAGCGGACCAGGCCTTGGCGCATGCGCATCGGGCCATCGAAACCGCCTTCAAAGTTCTTCGGCTGCCACAACTCTTCACCGGTTTGCGAGAGATCGATCACCAGCGGGGCATCATTGATGATCGATGCCGGGGTGAAGCCCTTTTCGAGGGCGGCGGAATAGATGAAAGGTTTGAAACTGGAACCTGGCTGCCGCCATGCCTGGGTGACATGATTGAATTGGTTGCGATAGAAATCGAAGCCGCCGACCAGCGCATAGATGGCGCCGTCACGGGGATTGGCCGAAACGAAGGCGGACTCGATCTGCGGCAGCTGGGTGATTTCCCAGAAGTCCTTGTCGTTTTTGAAGACGCGTATCAGCGAACCGCTGCGGATACGGTGGTTGAGCGCCAGCTTGTTGCCCAGGGTCTGTTGCGCGAAGCGCAATCCATCTCCGCGAATCTCCACGACCTGGCCGCCCTTGCAATGAGCGCGGATGCCCTTGGGGTTGATGGACAGCACGACGGCCGGAATGAGGTCGTCGCTGTCCGGCACGTCTTCCAGGGCTTCGTCCAGCAGTTCGTCGGTGCTGTTCTTTTTCAGATCGACGTAGCCTTCGGGCCCGCGATAGCCGTGGCGATGGTCGTATTCCATCACGCCCTTGCGCACTGAAGCATAGGCAGCGGCCTGGTCTTGCGCGCGGATCGTGGTGTATACGCTGTAGCCCTGGGTATAGGCATCGTCCTGGAAGCGGTCATACATCTCCTGACGTACCATTTCGGCGACATAGCTGGCGTTGACAGGATATTCCTGATGGCGATTTGCTTGCCGGGTGACGATGGGTTCGTTCTGTGCCTGTTCGAATTGCTCCTTGGTGATGTAGCCAAGGTCGTGCATGCGGCGCAGGATGTACATCTGGCGAAGCTTGGCGCGTTCCGGGTTCACCACAGGGTTGAATGTGGCGGGAGCCTTGGGGAGACCCGCCAGCATCGCCATCTCCGCCGGGCTGAGCTGGTTGAGCGATTTGGCAAAATAGACCTGGGCGGCAGATGCAAAGCCGTAGGAGCGTTGCCCAAGATAGATATGGTTGATATACAGCTGAAGAATCTCGTCCTTGGTCAGGTTGTGCTCGATCTTGAATGAAAGCAGCATCTCGTTGAATTTGCGCGAGAGCGTTTTCTCCTTGGACAGGAAGAAGTTTCTTGCCACCTGCATGGTGATTGTACTGGCCCCTTGCTTGACGCCCCCCGAAGTAAAATTGGAATAGGCAGCACGCAGAACGCCGATGTAGTCCACGCCACCATGTTCATAGAAGCGGTCATCTTCCGCTGCCAGAATGGCCTTCTTCATCAGGATCGGCACATCGTCTATCTTGACCAGTTCGCGGCGTTCTTCGCCGAATTCCCCGATCAGCGTGCCTTCAGCGCTGAAAACGCGCAACGGCATTTTGGGGCGATAGTCGGTCAGCGTCTCCAGCGAAGGCAGAGTGGGGTAGGTAACTATTGCCGCAAAGACAAGCAGCAGAATCGGCAACAGGGGCAGGACAAGTACGACAAGCGCGGGATAAAACCACCAACGAGAGGTCATGACGAATGTTTGAGTTATATATTTGTATGATTATATCGTTTGGAGCATGGAAAACGAGCGCATAAAAAAAACTTTACACTCTTGGGAGTTATTGCTAGGATTTAAACCACTTTAGTACGGAAGAGCGCTAACCAGTCTATGATCAAAGGAAATTTTGATATCCCATTAGACTTTCTGAGTACCTCAACGCCGCCCTTGATCGGGGTGGATATCAGTTCGTCCTCTGTCAAGATGGTGGAATTGAGTCAGGCTCCCAAAAAGGGAGGGTATGTGGTCGAGCGCTACGCCATCGAGATGCTCCCGCCCGACGCGGTGAGCGATGGCAACATCAATAACCTGGATGCGGTTTCTGAGACGGTGAAGCGAGCCTGGAAACGGCTGGGGTCGCGTATCAAGAACGTCAGCTTGGCACTGCCGGCTGCAGCGGTGATCAGCAAAAAGATATTGTTGCCCGCCGGTCTGCGCGAAGATGACCTGGAGTATCAGGTCGAGAGCGAGGCCAATCAATACATTCCTTTTGCGCTGGAAGAGGTCAACCTGGATTTCCAGGTGATCGGTCCAGCGCCGAACAATCCGGATGAAGTCGAGGTGCTGCTGGCTGCTTCGCGCAAGGCCAATGTCGAAGATCGCGTGGCGGCGGCCCAATCTGCGGGTTTAAAGGCCATCGTGGTGGACGTGGAACCCTATGCCGCCGAAGCTGCGTTTGACATGATACGCAGCCAATTGCCGGGTGGCGCGGCAGATCAATGCGTGGCGCTGGTGGACATCGGCGCATATGTCATGAATGTGAATGTATTGCGCAATGGGCAATCGATATACACGCGCGATCAGCAGGTAGGCGGAGCGCAACTCACGCAGCAGATTCAGGGTGTCTTCGGGCTGTCGGCCGAAGAGGCCGAGTCGGCCAAGCGCAACGGCGGGTTGCCGGAAAATTATGAAAGCGACGTGTTGTCGCCTTTCCGCGAGAACGTAGCCATGGAAGTTTCGCGTGCGTTGCAGTTCTTCTTTACCTCGACACAGTACAACGAAGTGAACTATGTAGTACTGGCGGGCGGATGTGCCGCACTGCCCGGGCTGGATGAAGCCGTGGCGACGCGCACGCAGGTCAGCACACTGGTGGCGAATCCGTTTGAGTTGATGACGCTGTCCAGTCGCATCAAGCCACGCCAGTTGCAGACGGATGCGCCGGCGCTGATGATTGCATGTGGTTTGGCTATGCGGAGATTCGATCCATCATGATACGCGTGAACCTACTGCCGCACCGCGCAGAAAAAAGAAAAGCCCGTCAACTGCAATTCATCATACTGAGTGCCATCTCGCTGGTGTTGGGTGGCGTGAT
>JAJZUH010000079.1:5467-8878 GCA_021847165.1 Pseudomonadota bacterium | reverse complement strand
TTCGCTGCCCAGGCGGCCGCCACCGCGGCCATCGCGTTCTCGACCTGGAAACCGATCGTGCCGTTGCGCGTCAGGGGAATGCCGGAGAGCGGAAAGCCGTGTTCTTCGGCGTTCCGGGCGGCGACGATATGCCCGTCGTGGACGTAGACCACGCGCTGGCCGCGTGCCCTGTGCATGGCGATGACCGGGTGATGCCGGTCATGGGCGAAGAATGTCACGCTGCCGGGGCACACATTCGCCATCTGCACGCACATCGGGTCGGCGGCATTGAGCACGGCGGTGCCATGCGGCGCGACGTTTTGCACGACCACGCGCTTGACCACGGCGAGGTCTTCGACGGTGCTGATGTAGTTGAGGCCCAGGTGGTCGCCCATGCCGATGTTGGTGACCACCGCAACGTCGCAGGCATCGAACGCCAGTCCTTCGCGCAAGACCCCGCCGCGGGCGGTTTCCAGCACGGCTGCGTCGACGTCGGGATGCAGCAACACGTTGCGTGCGCTCTTCGGGCCGCTGCAATCGCCGGTATCGATGCGCTTGCCATCGATATACACGCCGTCTGAATTGGTCATGCCGACACGCAAGCCTTTGCGTCCCAGGAGGTGTGCGATCAGCCGCACCGTGGTGGTCTTGCCGTTGGTGCCGGCCACGGCCACCAGCGGAATGCGGCCGTTCTCTCCTTGCGGGAACATCATGGCGATGATCGCCTCGCCCACCGCGCGGCCTTTGCCAAAGGAGGGTTGCAGGTGCATGCGCAGGCCGGGAGCGGCATTCACCTCGACGATGCCCCCTTCCTGTTCCTGTAACGGTTTGAGCACGCTGTTGCACACCACGTCGACGCCGCAGATGTCGAGGCCGATCATCTGTGCCGCGGCGACTGCGCTGGCGGCCAGATCGGGATGTACGTCGTCGGTGACGTCGGTGGCCGAACCGCCGGTGCTGAGATTGGCATTGTTGCGCAACACGACGCGCACGCCTTTCTTCGGGATGGAGTCGGTGTTATAGCCCTGTGCCCCCAGTCTTGCCAGTGCGATCTCGTCGATATGGATCCGGGTCAGCGAGGTGGCGTGCCCATCGCCGCGGCGCGGATCGCTGTTCACCTGGTCGATCAATTCGCGCACCGTATGCACGCCATCGCCCACGACCATCGGCGGGTCGCGGCGCGCGGCAGCCACGACCTGATTGCCCACCACCAGCAGGCGGAAATCGTAGCCGGGGATGTAGCGTTCAACCAGTATCTCCGAACTGACCTCGCTCGCCGCATGGTAGGCGATGTTCAGTTGCTCGCGCGTGACGACATTGGCGGTGACGCCTTTGCCCTGGTTGCCGTCCTGCGGCTTGACCACCACCGGCGCGCCGATTTCGCACAAGGCAGCCCAGGCATCCTCCGCACTGGATACCGGACGGCCGCCGGGCACCGGGGCGCCGACTGCATCGAGCAGCTTCTTGGTCAGGTCCTTGTCCTGGGCGATCGCTTCCGCGATGGCGCTGCTGCGATCCGTTTCGGCAGCCTGGATGCGGCGTTGCTTGCTGCCCCAGCCGAACTGCACCAGGCTGCCGCGGGTCAGGCGGCGGAAGGGGATGCCGCGCGCGATGGCCGCTTCGACGATCGCGCCCGTGCTGGGGCCGAGACGTTCATCCACATCGAGTTCGCGCAATTCGGACAGGGCGGCAGCCAGGTCGAAATCGGCGTTGTGCAATGCGGCATTGCACAACTGCTGTGCCAGCTCGAAAGCCCGGCGCCCCACCTTTTCCTGGCTGTATTCGACCACGACTTGATATACGCCTTTCTCGAAGGTGGCCGTGGTACGGCTGAACGTGACCGGACAGCCCGCTTGCGCCTGCAGATCCAATGCTGCCAGTTCCAGGGCGCGGGCCAACGGAACCGGCTCCTTGCGACCTGCCACTTGCAGGAAGGCGATTTCCGGAAACAGGGCGCGCAGGCGCTTCTCGTAGCCGTCTATCTGGGCGATATCCTGTTCGGCCTCGCCGCAGTGGACGATGGCCTCGATGGCGGTGTGCCGGCTCCACAGATTCGGGCCGCGCAGCGCGCGGATACGAGACACTTCCATCAGACGATATCCTTTGTGTTGATCATGGCCGCTGGCGATCCTAAGACGTGTACGTCGCCAGCCCGCCGCGAATGAGTTCCACCGGCACGGCCAGCGCCCAGCCTGCCGCAACGGCGGCCAGTACGCTGTCCAGCCGCTGCGGGTCGGGCATGTTCGCCAGCACCGGTACCTGTGCCAGGCCGATCGCTTCGCACTCGTCCGTGCCGGTGATACAGACGATGCTGCCTTCCTTCACCAGCACTGCCCGGCCGCCCTGCTGCAGGTGGGTGGCGATCAATTCGGTCTCGCCATGCCGCGAGAAGAAGATCACTTCGCCATCGCAGTATTCGGCCATTGGCGCGACCAGCGGATCGGCGGCGTTCAGCACGGCGACACCTTCCGGCAGGACCACGTCGACCTGGGTGCGGAACACGTTGCATACCTGTTCGGGGGTCTCGATATAGTATTTGCCGAAATGCCGTGCGGCATCGATATTGGTGACGATGCCGACCTGGCAGCGATCGTAGCCCAGCCCCTCGGTCAATATGGTATCGCTGCCGTTCTCGATTACGGCCACTTCCACGCTGCGGTTGAGCAATACCTTTTGCGCACTGGCCCAGTTGGCGGCGTCGCGCGGGTCGATCCGGCGTTGCGCGAAATACAGGCCGTCGGCGCAGGCGAGGCCGGCATGGCTGCCGCGCAGGTGCAGCAAGCTCGCCAGCATGCGGGCAGTCAGGTTCTTGCCGTCGGTGCCGCTGATGCCGACCACCGGGATGCGCCCAGTCCTGCCTTCCGCGAACAGACTGTCGATGATCGCCTTGCCGACCGGACGCGGCTCGCCTTCGGCCGGTTTGAGATGCATGAGCAGGCCGGGGCCGGCATTGATCTCGACGATGGCACCGCCCTGCTCGGCGAGCGGGCGGGAGATATCCTGCGCCACCAGGTCGACGCCCGCGATATCCAAGCCGATGACCCGCGCCGCCAGGGCGACCGTTGCCGCCACTTCGGGGTGGACCGCATCGGTCACGTCGATGGACACGTTGCCGTTGCGCTGGACCAGCACCCGCCTGCCGTGCGGCGGGATCGAATCGGCAGTGTAGCCTTGCCGTTCAAGTTCGAAACGGATCGCCGCATCCTCGTCCGGCACGATCAGGTCGAGTGGAAATTCTTCGCTCGGCCCGCGGCGCGGATCGGTGTTGATCTGGGTATCGATGAGTTGCCGTATGGTCGAATGTCCATCCGCCACCAGCGATACCGATTCGCCGCGCGCTGCCGCCGCCAGACGGCCGCCCACCACCAGCAGGCGATGCTCGTTGCCGCGGATGAAACGTTCGACCATCACCTCGCTGCCCTCCGCATCGGC
>JAJZUH010000079.1:0-5367 GCA_021847165.1 Pseudomonadota bacterium | reverse complement strand
ACCTTGTAGATGCCGCGCACCGAGGTGCCGCGCGCCTTGCCGAAACCGCTCTGCATGCCGGCGAGGTTCTGCAATTCGATGGTGACGTGTTCGAGGATATGTCCGGGCCAGGTGCCTTCGCGCAGCCGCTGCAGGAATCCGCCGCGTTCGCCGATGCTGCAGCGGTGCTCGATCAGCGTAGGCAGCCAGGCCGACAGACGTTCGTAGAAACCCGGAATGGTGTTGGATGGCGAATCTTCCAGCGCGCCGATATCCAGCCAGACTTCGAGCACCGGACGGTAGGTCCAGATGTTCGGGCCGCGCAGCGGCAAAATTTTAAGAAACTCCATCGAACTTCCCGGGCGAACTTGGATTGGCCGCAAGCGCGATGCGGCGCGCCGCAGGGCAATGCATTCAAAAAGGTATCCAGTTTACAGAGGGTTTGCGGTTTATCCAAGATGGCGGCTGTAGTAAACTTCGAACCCTGTGGACGTTTCTACCATTTCCCCCCCTTCTTCCGACAGTCCGATTCCCGATGCATGGCACCAGGTTCTGCAAGCGCGTCTGGCCGATCGCGAACGGATTCATGCCTGGTTCGAGACCGACCTTGACGACAGGCTGAGCTTCAGCAAGGGATTGTTGCTGGTGACCGACCGGCGAGTGCTTGCGTTGACGGCGGCCGGCCAGGGTTGCAGCGAGCATAGGCTGGCGGCAGGGCAGACTTTGAGGCAACAGGACCATGCCGGCATCGGCAGCATCGGCTTGTTCGACGGCGGCACGCGGCTGGGGTGCTGGCGCTATACCATGGCGCATGGCGCCGATGCGACGCGATTCGTCCGCCAGTTCGAGCAGGCGCTCAACGGTTTGCAGGGCGCCCATCCCGCCGGTGTGGCGCAACCCCGGCTGTGCCCGCTGTGCCTGGCCCCGCTGGCGCCGGATCAGGAGGAATGCGCATACTGCGACATCGAAGCGGAAGCGCCGCCCTCGAGCTGGGTGTTGCTGCGCTTGTGGCGCTTTGCGCGGCCCTACCGCTGGCAACTGCTGGCGGGTTTCCTGCTGATGCTGGCTTCGACCGCCGCCACGCTGGTTCCGCCCTATCTGTCCATGCCCTTGATGGACGATGTGCTGATCCCGTTTGAGAACGGCAAGCCCATCAATGTCGACATGGTGGAGCTGCTGCTGGGCGGACTGCTGCTCTCGGCCCTGCTGGCATGGGCGCTGGGATGGGCCAAGACCTATATCCTCGCCCTGGTCAGCGAACGCATCGGCACCGATCTGCGCACCATCACCTACGATCACCTGCTGCACCTGTCGCTGGAGTACTTCGGCGGCAAGCGCACCGGCGACCTGATGGCGCGCATCGGTTCCGAATCGGACCGCATCTGCCTGTTCCTGTCGCTGCACCTGCTGGACTTCGCCACCGACGTATTGATGATCCTGATGACAGCGGTGATCCTGTTCACCATCGATCCGTGGCTGGCGCTGGTCACGCTGCTGCCGTTGCCGCTGATCGCCTGGATGATCCACCAGGTCAGGCACAGGCTCAGCACCGGCTTCGAAAAGGTCGACCGCGTCTGGTCGCAAGTCAGCAACATCCTGGCCGACACCATTCCCGGCATCCGTGTGGTCAAGGCCTTCGCCCAGGAGAAACGCGAATCGGGCCGGTTCCGCCAGGTGAACCAGCACAATCTGGCCGTCAACGACCGCATCAATCGCATCTGGTCGCTGTTTTCTCCCAGCGTGACGCTGCTCACCGAAATTGGCCTGCTGGTGGTATGGGCTTTCGGCATCTGGCAGGTCACGCACAACCGGATCAGCGTGGGCGTGCTGACCGCCTTCCTGGCCTATATCAGCCGTTTCTATACCCGGCTCGACTCGATGAGCCGCATCGTGTCGGTGACGCAAAAGACCGCCTCCGGCGCGAAGCGCATCTTCGATATCCTCGATCGCGTTTCCAGCGTGCCCGAGCCCGCCAAGCCGCAGCATCTGGAGCGCATCGAGGGGCGCATCGACATTCGCGACGCCGGCTTCCGTTACGGCAATCGCGCCGTCATCCGCAATTTCAATCTGTCCATTGCGCCGGGCGAGATGATCGGCCTGGTGGGGCATAGCGGTTCCGGCAAGAGCACGCTGGTCAACCTGCTATGCCGTTTCTACGATGTCAGCGAAGGGGCCATCAGCATCGACGGGGTGAACATCCGCTCGCTGCCGATTGCCGAATACCGCAGCAACATCGGCCTCGTGCTGCAGGAGCCGTTCCTGTTCTTCGGCTCGATCGCGGAGAACATCGCTTACGGCAAGCCGCATGCGACCCGTACCGAAATCGTCGCGGCGGCGCGTGCCGCCCATGCCCACGAGTTCATCCTGCGCCTGCCGCACGGCTACGATTCGCTGGTGGGCGAACGCGGCCAGGGCCTGTCGGGCGGGGAGCGGCAGCGCATCTCGATCGCGCGTGCGCTGCTGATCGATCCGCGCATCCTGATTCTCGACGAGGCGACCGCTTCGGTCGACACCGAGACCGAGAAAGAAATCCAGCGCGCACTGGACAATCTGGTGCGCGGCCGTACCACCATCGCCATCGCTCACCGCCTCTCCACGCTGCACAAGGCGGACCGGCTGGTGGTGCTGGATCGCGGCGAGATCGTCGAGATGGGCAGCCACGAGGAGCTGATGGGCAAGGAGGGGGCTTATTTCCGTTTGTATCAGGCGCAGGCCCGCAATGTGGATACCGATCTGGACGATCAGAATGGCAGCCCGCCGCAAACCGCCAAGGAGTCCGCCGCATGAAGAGCAACAAGGATTTCAGGCTCGAACGCAATGCGGCCGGCCAGCTCGTCATGGTCGACGCCGATGGAACAGTGCATGAGGGTGTCGTTCCCCTGCGCGCCTTCCCGATCAGCGCTCCGGATGACGGGGTGTCGCTGCTCGGCGAGGACGGGCACGAGTTGCTTTGGGTGGAGCGCTTGAGCGGGCTGCCCGACGAGATGCGCGCCCTGATCGAGGCCGAGCTCGCGCAGCGCGAATTCATGCCGGAGATCACTCGCATCAAACAGGTCTCCAGCTTCGCGACACCGAGCAAGTGGCAGGTCGCCACCGATCGCGGGGATACCGAACTGCTGCTCAAGGCCGAGGATCACATTCGCCGCCTCACCGGCAGCACGCTGCTGATCACCGACGGTTACGGGGTATCGTTCCTGATCCGCGATCTCGATGCCCTGGACGGCCACAGCCGGCGCCTGCTGGACCGTTTCCTGTAAAACGCAGGTTCATACCTGCAGCCACTCGATGCCATTTGCATCGCAACGCAGGATGGCTGCCTTGCCGCTATCCCAGTCGCCCAGCACCCAGCGTTCGCACAGGTGTCCATCCGGTTGATGCAGGTGTTTCGCCGGGCGGTGCGTGTGGCCGTGGATGAGGCGCGGGTAGTGGTACTGGCGCAGCAGGTCCTCCACCGCCGCCACGTTCACATCCATGATGTCCATCGTCTTGAGACTTTTCTCGTTCCTGCTTTGCATTCGCAGCTGTTCGATCTGGGCCTTGCGTCTGGCCAGCGGTTGCGCGAGAAATTGCGCCTGCCAATCGCTGCTGCGCACCAGGCTGCGGAAGCGTTGATATTCGGTGTCGCCGGTGCACAGCGCATCGCCGTGCGTGAGCAGGGTGGGCGTGCCGTACAGGTCGAGCAGCGTCGGGTCGTCGAGCAGCGTGGCATGGCAGGCTGCACCGAGCTCCTCGTCCATCAGGAAATCGCGATTGCCGTGCATGATGAAGATGCGCGTGCCCTGTGCATCCAGCTGGCGCAGCGTGCCGGTGATGCGCAGGTGGAACGGATCGCCCGCGTCGTCGTCGCCGGCCCAGTATTCGAACAGGTCGCCCAGGATGTAGAGCGCTTCGGCCGCCGGCGCAATGTCGGCGGCGAAACGCAGGAACATCTCCGTGCTGTGCGGATGATCGTGGCTCAGGTGCAGGTCGGAGATGAACAGGCTATGCGGCATAAAGCAAAACGGCGCCGAGGCGCCGTTTGTGGTTACTCGATGACTTCCGCCTTGGTGATGATGACGTCCTCTTTCGGCACGTCCTGATAGAAGCCGCTGCTGCCGGTTTTCACCTTGCCGATCGCGTCGACCACCTCCTGCCCTTCGACCACCTTGCCGAATACGCAGTAGCCCCAGCCGTCCTGGCCGGGATAGTCCAGGAAGCTGTTGTTCTTGGTGTTGATAAAGAACTGCGCGGTGGCGGAATGCGGATCTCCGGTACGCGCCATGGCGATCGTGTAGATGTCGTTCTTCAGGCCGTTCGCCGCCTCGTTCTTGATCGGCGCGTTGGTCTTCTTCTGGATCAGGCCCGGCTCGAAGCCGCCACCCTGGATCATGAAGTTGGGGATCACGCGATGGAAGATGGTGTTGCTGTAGAAGCCGCTGTTCACGTAGTCGAGGAAGTTCTGGACGGTGACGGGCGCTTTTTCCGCGTCGAGTTGCAGGGTGATGTTGCCATGGTTGGTATGGAGTCTGACCATTTTCATTTTTCCTTTGGTTGCGGGTGTAGAGGCGGCTTGGGCCGGCAGGACGCACAGTCCGGCCAGCAAGAATGCGAGAGCGATATGTATCAGTTTCATGGTGAATGCCTTTAGTAGTTCAGGATTTCGGGATGCAGCGCAAGGCGCACGGAACGGAACGACGAGACATATCTTGCAGATAGCGAGGAAGCGAGTACCGCTGCAACGCAGCGATGCGCCCGAAAGACGAATTCATGAAGGCATTCATCAAGCGGCTCCTTCGTACACGATCTGCCAGCGTCCGTTGCGTTTCATCCAGTACTGGCGCTTGTTCATGTGGTTGGAAAGGTTGTTGCTGTCGTAATCCTGCTCGAAGTTGACCACCACCAGATCCGGCTGGCTGGGGTAGGGGAAGATGCTGACATCCGACAGCCTGACCTTGATCCAGGTCTTGCCGGAATTCACCAGCCGCTTCTGCTGCGCGAAGGCGGGCAGGCTCATGCTGCCGGTGGAGAAATCATGCGCATAGTGCGCGAGGTAGGCTTCGGTGTCGCGGCTGGCCCAGTCGCTGCGCCATTGTTCGATCTCCTTCAGCAGGGAAGCGCGATCCGCGCGATCCGCCTCGTTGCTCCAGTCGATCTTGCTGGCGATGATCACCGGCGTGATGCCGATCTGCAGGTGGCTGCCGATCTCGTTGAGGTCGTTGTTGGCCAGCACCACGCAGCCGTTGCTGGCGCGCGGCGGGCGGCTGAAGGTGTCGCTGGGGGTGCCGTGCAGCCAGATGCCGTGGCCGTCGCGTCCTTCGCGCTTGTCCCATTCGTTGGGATAGCTCAGCGGATAGGCGCCGGGACCGTAGAAGTCGGTGAGCTTGTCGCGGGTCAGGTGGCCGTTGACGA